>JACPBU010000037.1 GCA_016180165.1 Candidatus Woesearchaeota archaeon
GGCAATAGTGGAGTGGTTTCCGGGGCTCCTGACACATCAGAAGATCTTAAAAAAATCTTTGGGAAGGGAAGCGCCTTTTTTGGGAATGGACTGCTTCCGAAAATATTCTTCTCCAGGATTCTTTTCATTTAATGATGAAAACCTAAATGGGCAAATCCCGGCTGAAAGCAATTCTTTGGTTGATGCGCTTGCCCGCTCATCGGAGTATTGCCCAACCCATGGATTGCCAGTTTATATTGCCTTCATGAGCAGGTACCTCGATGAGGATACAATCCAATTTGAGCAGATTATGGAGAATGAGAGGTTATCACATCAACAAATGCTCAGGGGCATGGAATCGGGCATGCAATCAAGCCTGCAATCCAGGGTTTATCAGAAATTTTTTATGGAATCCAACAGGAATATTTCTGAGATGGTGAGAAAGGAGCTTGAAACATATTCTGCTGCTCTCCATGAAGGGCTGTCTCTGAAAGATTGGAATGGCAAACTCTCCCGGACCAAGCAATTGATGAGATCGAGAAAAGAGTCTATCCGGGCCGCCAGGAATCAGCTTTATAAATTGCTCCCCCAGTTGAATAAGGAGGAATTAGGGTTGTTGCTGCATGCCCCCTTTCGGGATGACGATTGGTCTTCTGAAGATCTGATCTCCAACATTCGTGCAGGTTTGGTGGAATTCAAAAAGTTCTCCTGTGATCCTGCGATCCCTCAACAATATTCCGGGGCCCAGGGGCTTGTGGAGGCATTTAAGCATCTGGGGATATCCCCATTTAATGATCCGGGCGGATTTTTTAAGCGCCTGCGATGGGGCATATCTTATGGCTTAATCTATAATGACCGGGCTGAACTTAAAAAGTTAAGGGAAGAAGGGATAAGGCTCTACCCTGAAAATATCGGTGAAGCTGTGCGGTGCGCTTTCCATCATATTGATGGATGGGGGCTTATTTCGCTTATTTCACAAAAAGGCGGGGTGATGGATGTTTTTCTATCGCTACCGCTTAATGAGCAGGATAGGGCGTTGCCTGAAGATTTTTATGTCATCAAAATTAGAAAGCCTTCTTCCCGAGTTAGTGAGATTGCAGAATCAATCGGGGTGGACATTGAAGTGATTGACAAAAGGACATTTGTCGGGAGCCTGAGACACCCAAATATCTGCCAGACATTTCCTTTGGGGAGGGAGGGGATGTATTGTGAGGTGCTTTGCTATAGGACCTTAGAAGACACCGTCCGTAAAAATATTGAAAGGGCACCAAACAAGCCGCCCTTTTCCCGAATGGAAGTTGGGAAGATTATCGGTGATGTTGGCGTAGGTTTGGCGTATATCCACAGAAAAGGGCTGGTTCACAATGATTTTAAGCCAAATAATATTCTCTTTAAAGATGGCAGCTATTTTATCTCTGATTTTGGCATAAGGGTCACAGGAAAATCGGAAGGAGCCACAGGGGGCAATATTGGCGGCTTATTGATCATGGCACCTGAGCTCAATAATCCGGGGAACGCTCCAAATGCGATGACCGACTTGTACTCCTTTGGAATTTTTCTCTTTTATTGTGCAACGGGCAACTACCCCTATAGCCCCAATGAGATAATACGCAGGCTAAATCTTTTGTGGGATATCCCGGCAGATGGCAGGACTCTTGAAGATATTGATATCCATTACAACGTGGCGTCAGGGAGAGATGAATCTAAGCTTCAGATAATGGATAGGCAATATGACGGGAGATTTCTTGAACAAACTGCTGCGATTTTCGGCCGGTCACTTGGCAGCGTCGGGGCAGGAGAAGCCTTGAAGGGCCTGCTGCACCCAGAACCGGGTCATAGGTTTAAGAGCGTGGAAGATTTTATCAGAGAATCATCTTTCTTATGGACCGCATAGTCTTTATAGATCCCATAGCACGCAAGATACCTGACGATGATATTGACAATCACCTGGATCCGGTTGACAATAAATAACTCCTGTTTATTGAACTTATTCTGCTGAGCAACGATGGTATTGAGGATGTCTGCGCGGGTTTTACCGATTAAGCAAAGGTTACGATGATGAAACTTAAAAAATACTTCCCTAAAGCTGTTGAATAAGCCCTTGCACTGCTGAAGAACCGATGTTGAAATGGCAGTCACCTTGTTTTTAAAGTCTATCCCCTCGATCGCAATATCTGATATGATATCGACGATGACCTCTAAAGTCTCAAGAAGATTCGAAGGCAGCTTATCGAGGGGGGTGGCCGCATAGCCTTTGGTGTGGGTGATCCGGATGCAATAGCTGATAAATCGTGTTATCGTATCATGATCTTCAAGAATAAGGGAAAGCTGCGTTTCATTTCTATCTTCAAATGCCTCCCTCAGGTGGTCAAACATGAGTGAGATGAGAAAAAAAATCCTGTTGAGGAAGGGATTAAACTCTTCCTCACGCTCATCAATCATGCACCGGAGAAGGCAGGAATTGTTTTTTCGCTCGAGGATTTCAACTCCCATAAGCCGGTTGACTTCCTCCTGGATAACAGAGAATACGGGGACCTCCCTATTTCGGCGATAATATGTCGTGGTGGTATTGGTGAAACTTACAGTTCTGAGATTGGAGCCATTTCGATAGAGGCACCGTAATAAAAAAGAGATAGTTGTCTGGTCAAGGCCGCTGACATCAATATCCACCTCTCTCGGCCTATTGATGGTTTCACTGTTGATGGAAAGGATGCCGTTTGCATGATCAACTTCCAGCTCGTCTCCGGCTTTAATGCTATGCTGCTCAACCCATTTCGCTGGCAATGTAATCGTCAGCGTATTGTGCCCCTGCTTTATGACTTTTCGCTTCATGGCATCCTCTTTATGGCATATCCTTTATGGAATCTTCTTTATGGAATCTTCTTTATGGCATATCCTTTATGGAATCTTCTTTATGGAATCTTCTTTATGGAATCTTCTTTAGTTCCAGCTAATTCCAGTAATGCTGCGCAAATTTTTATTGCTGTCTATTTTTTGCCAAAAGAAAGAAAACAGCCAAACAAGGCAATACTTCGTGTTATTAACGTTGGAATATATAAATATTTCTATCCCTATTGTAAATTTTACGGATATATTGCAATAGTGGAATATATATTCATTAGGGGATAAGGTTAAATATGCGGAGCTGCTGTAAAAGAGTAACAGTAAAATGCATTTTAAAAGTCTCAATATTTGTGCAGTTTACTTTAACTCTAATCTGTCGGATAAAAATGGAAAAAACTGTTAAAATTTCGCTTCCTGAGGCTGCGATTGAGAGGATCCGGGAGATTGTCGGAGGCGAGGAAATTTTTGAAGACCAGCATGATTTTCTTGTCCATGCCGTATTGGATCTGCTCGAGGAATACCGTTGAATGCAACCATTCCATCCGGCCTTTGGCGGGGGGTGGGCGGATTTTATCAAAAAAATCCGACCACCGCCGGTCAATAGACCGGCGGTATGCTCGCTCCCTTCGGTCGCTCGGGTCGGATTTTTTGTTCTCATTTTCCACTTGGGAAACACACTGGTGGAAAATGAGATTTTAAAGCAAGGAGGGGGATCCCACATGAGAATTGAATATAAGCATCAGCATCATCAGGCCGGAGAAAGTGTTCCTGCCGTCGTTGGTGCGATGATAACGGACGTGAAAGCTGCATTTGGGAAATATATCAAGAGATTGGAAGCGCGGCCCGGCAGAGGGGCAGAAATTGAACTTTCGGGCTCGTTGGCCAACAATGTTCCGATCAGTGGAAAAATAACATTGGCTGGAAGCGCTCTCGGGATAAAGGCGCAAAACGATGCCCCCCTCCCATGGGCAGCAAGGCTTTTTGAAGGGACTATCGAGAGGGAGATAAATGCTTATATCCGGGGCTATCTTTGCCAGCATCTACCATAAGATCAAGGATGGTTGAGACTATAAAGTTCCCTCAATAAAATAAAAGGGCGATCATGCAGCAGTTTTTGAGATTGACTACTGAAACGAAAGATATAAATACTAGTTCTACTTTGTCATTTATATATTTTATCGTCTTAAAAAGAGGTGTTAATATGCCTAAGGAAA
>JACPBU010000038.1:0-6752 GCA_016180165.1 Candidatus Woesearchaeota archaeon
TTCGCAGTCAATGCCGTATCTTGGGTCAGTGTAGCCGATGCCCTTCAGGGTTTTCCTGACTATTGCCTGGATATCTGCAAAGCCTTTTGTGGTAACTTCGCCTGCGACATGCACACTGCCCGTTGTTGTCAGCGTTTCAATGGCGACACGAGAATAAGGGTCCTGTGAGAATAAGCTGTCAAGGATCGCATCGCTGACCTGATCGCATATCTTGTCCGGATGCCCCTCGGTGACGCTTTCTGAGGTTACATAATGGATTTTTTTGCTGTTTGGTGTCATGGTGAAACCCCCTTTGATGTTATGTGTTCAGGGAAACCTCCGAGTTTAAATAGTTTGTTGGCCTAAAAAGTTACCTGCACAATGCGCATAATGTTGGTGCAGATTTATGGCTTGGGAATGCTGTCGGATAACTGGCAAACAATTCTTTTAGTTTTTTATCCAGGGTTGCTTGAACTGCCTTAACTTCATCTGCTGCCCTGCTATCTTTATTAGCTGATGCCGAGGCCCCTGTTGCCATAAGCTCATTGCCTGCAAACTTTATCTGCCCAATGAGCTGGTCAACCTGTTGGCTGCCCCTTAAGTTTGTATCAACACCTAAAACTTTACTTAAGTATTGTTCGGCGCTAAAATTTGGAATGTCGGCAATCCGTAATTGTGAATATATTCCATTTCCTGAATCTGAATAAGCCATTCTTTTCAACATCCGATCATCTATCCTATCAAATAAAGATGCCTAAACACTATTTTAAAAACCCTCCTGCCAAAATTATTCTTATCGGAATAATCGGAAATATCCCTGGATTTGCCAATTCAACGTTTACCATCGTTAATGACCACCTTTGAGTGACAGGCAAATAATATATATGAGGATGCCTTAGCTATTTTAAAATCGACTGGCAAGGACAGTTCGGTTATCCTGAAAAGGATGCTATCACAACAGCCTCTGTCAGATGTTCAGCTATGAATATGGTGACTGGACTATGGCTTATTGTTTTAAAAAAAGATTTGGTGAGAAAAGAGTGGCGAAGAAAAAAAGAGGAAAAAGCGTTACTTCTAAGGTTCAGAAGCATATCGGGCGTGCCCATAAACAGGTTAAAAAGGCAATAAGGCACATTGCAAAAGTTCCGAAGAAAGCCCTTAAGCACTTTGCCGGAAGGAAGCCAAGCAGGAAGTCAAAAGTTTCCAAAGTGAGGAAGCTTATCCGGTTGGCACTGCAGAGAAGGAGAAAGTAATTTTTCTTTTGTTGTCATTTTGGTTCTTAAGTTTTTTTAATTGGGATGAATTGACAATATAATCCTCTGTTCCAATGCACTTTGAATGAGCTATCATTATAAACAGGGATATGATTATTCCAAAAAGCATAAATATAACTGCCAATTATTCCTGTTTCTATGTATCCGGAACTCGCAGAAATCAAGCAGGTGAGGAGAAAGCTCGAGCTCACTCAGGCAACGTTTGCGCAGCAGGTGGGGGTTTCCCAGAGCCTTATCGCAAAGATCGAGGCAGGGAGGCTGGACCCAAGCTATTCTGTCGCCAGGAAGATATTTTCTGCCATTGACCTGCTGGGGAAGAAGCAGGAGCAGAAAGCCAGCCAGCTCATGACAAAGCACATCATCTCGGTAAAGCCCAACGACGATATCCGGGAGGCTATCCAGAAGATGAAAAAAGCAAACATCTCCCAGATGCCCGTTATTGAGGACCATAAGAGCATTGGACTTATATCAGAAGCGACTATATTGGAGGCGCTACTTAACAAAAAGGGAAGCAGGATAAAAGACATAATGGACGACCCTGCGCCTATCATACCGACAAACACAACGATCAGCGCAGCCTCAAACCTTTTGAGGTATTGCCCGATGGTATTGGTCTCTGAGAGCGGCGAGATTAAAGGAGTCATCACCAAAGCAGATTTGTTGGGAAAGGCGTTTGGTTAGGATTGAGTTTCCCTATCCCTTAAAACTTCCACATTCTTTATATACCTCAAGCCTTACCTGCCGACTATGGCCAAGAAAATCTCCTTTTATCCTATTGATGTAACCTACAAGACTGTGCAGAACAAAGCGTTGATATATATCTATGGCAAGGCAGCTGATGGCAGCCAGGTCTGCGTTGTTGATGAGCATTTTGAGCCTTATTTCTATGCCATACCAAAAAAAGACAGGGATATTGAGGCGAAGCTTAAGAAGCTGAAACTTGAGGGCGAGGGGCATGAGCATCCTGTCAAAAGGGTTGAGCGGGCAAGGAAGCACTTTTTGGGGAGGGATGTTGAGGCTGTAAAAGTTTTCACACACCTTCCCAGGGATGTTCCTCTGGTTAGGGAAGCCATCAAATCATGGGAGGAGATTGAGCTCTGCACAGAGTATGATATCCTTTTCCGGAGAAGGTATATGATCGACAAGGGCATTCTGCCATTCACGCTTGTGCAGGCGGAAGGGGAATTCATCAATGAGATCTCAAAAGCATCCGTCTTCAAGGCAACCTCCATCAGCCCGAGCAGGGAGGAATTTCTCGAAAGCCCAAGAGTCCTTTCATTTGATATCGAGACGTATGGTGCGGAAGGCCAGGCCATAGACATGGGAAAAAACCCAATACTCATGATAGCATTCCATGGCGAGAAGTTCAGGAAGGTCATCTGCGCAAAGCAGTTCAGGGCAAAGGATGAGAGCATAGAATTTGTTGACAGCGAAGAGCACCTGCTCCGGCGCTTCAAAGAAGTGGTGGAATCCTACAAGCCGGACATCCTCACCGGGTATTACTCCGATGGCTTTGACCTGCTGTACCTCAAGACTAGGGCAGAAAAATACCGCCTCAAGCTCGACGTCGGACTTGATTTTTCTGAAGTTCAGATCGAAAGGAGAAAAGATACCCTTTGCGACATCACCGGCATCAATCACCTTGATATCTTTAAATTCATCAGGAAGACCATGGGAACAACCTTAGACACCGCTGATTTGAGCCTGAATAGCGTTTCCTTAGCTCTCCTGGGGGAGAAAAAGGACCAGGTGGACCTCGGTGAGCTTTCGGCAGTTTGGGATGATCACCCGGAAAAGCTTGAGCCTTTTGTCGCCTACAACCAGAAAGATGCCTATCTCACTTACAAGCTTGCCGAGAAGCTGATGCCCAATGTGCTCGAGCTTGCAAGGATCACTGGGCTGCTGCTGCCAGACCTTGCCAGGATGGGATTTGCCCAGCTCGTCGAAAATTTTATCCTTTGCCAGGCACAAGGCCACAACGAGCTTGCTCCCGAGCTTCCCCATCATGACGAGCTCAGGAAGAGGATGCAGCGCACCTATATCGGGGGATTCGGCACGATGAACTGCACATGCTGCGAGGGGAAAGGGGAAGTTCCGCTTGAAGGGAAGAAAAAAGTCTGGTATTGCCAGAAAAAAAAAGGATTCCTTCCAACGGTCCTTGGAGATATTATCGCACGGCGCATCAGGGTCCAGGATATCCTCAAGCTGAACAGGACGCCATTGCTCGAGGCAAGGTCATATTCATTGAAGATCTTAGCGAATTCCTTTTACGGCTATCTTGGTTTTTCAATGGCGCGGTGGTATTGCTTTGAGTGCGCCCAGTCAACCAGCGCTTATGGCAGGCATTATATCAAAACAGTCATCGGAAAAGCACAGGAGGCTGGCTACAAGGTCATCTATTCTGACACCGACAGCGTCTTCATCACTTTAGGTGCGCATTCGAGGGAGAGCGCAGGAAAATTCAGGGATTCCATCAATGACACACTGCCAAAGCCCATGGAGCTTGAATATGAAGGATTTTACCCATCAGGCATCTTTGTCTCTGCAAAGATCGGAAAGTTTGGCGCGAAGAAAAAATATGCGATGTGCTCTGAGACCGGAAAGCTCAAGATCAGGGGTTTTGAGACATTGAGGAGAAACTGGAGCGCAATCGCGAAAAATACCCAGGAAGAGGTCCTCAACATCATCCTTAAGGAGAGGAAGCCAAAAAAAGCCCTTGCCTATGTCAAAAATGTGATAAGCCAGTTGAGGGAACATAAAGTCGAAGTCTCCCAGGTGGTGATCTCAACCCAGCTCACCAAAGAGATCAGGGCTTATGAAAATGTCGGCCCTCATGTTGCGATCGCAGACCAGATGAAGAAAAAAGGGATGGCTGTCGGGCCGGGCTCCGTCATCTCCTATGTTGTCACCAGGGGCGATGATCGCATCAGGGACAGGGCAAAATTGCCCGGTGAAGTCAGCCAAAAGGACTATGACGCTGAGTATTACATCAACAACCAGGTTCTCCCTTCAGTTGACAAGATATTTGAAGTTCTCGGATTCAGCGCTGAAGAGCTTTCCAAGAACAAAGAGCAGGGAACACTGGGAAAGTTTTTTTAATGAGGGATATACTTTAATCCATAATAAACAATATCTTCTCTTAAGCAAAGTCAAATGTTTATTTCAACTAGAACCGCTCATGGAATCTTTCTCTAAACTACTGCGGGCTAAAGCCCGCAGGGTTCTTTCCTATCCCGAGCCTAAAAATTTGACCCATAGAATCGTTTGGCAACACATTTTTGTCCAGCCTTCCATCGCCCATCAATGGAAATATTTAAATAACACTGCCTCAGGAGATACCCTATGGCTGACAAAGGGGAAGATATCTTCGATGGCATCGGCAAAGATGAGAAAAGGAATAGGCCTCATCGCGATGAGGAGATAGAGGTCAAATTCAGGTTTAAGAGGTCATGGCTCAGGAACATTGAGCGCGGATTGTATCTGGCTATCATCCTTGTGCTTCTCTATTTTGTTCTTGTCAAGCCGATAGTAAAGGAATGCCCTTTTGGGAAAAAGCTCCTTTCTCAGCCTACTGCCATCACTCCTGCCCCGGCAGCAGCCACTCCTGTTGCCAAGGAAGAAGCCAAAAAGCCTTTGGTAAATGCTACTGAAAATAAATCAAAGGCAGAGGTAAAGAAAGAGCCAGAGGCGGCATCTGCATCTGCCCCTCCAGCAGCAGGCGTTGGCAATGTGACCATTGCGCTTGGTGCCATCGAGGTGACTGCAGGTGAAAAGCTGAATACCTCCGAGGATTTCAACTACCGCTATCGTGTCCAATCGATCATGCTGTCCATCAACAACCAGAAAGGGAACTTCCAGCCTGTGCTGAGGGTTTATTGGTATCCGGACTCTGAAGAGGCCGCTGTCAAATTAAAGAAGAAGGCTGAAATCAACGTCTCTATCATTCCTATTGGCATCAAGCCATTAAAGCTTGACGATGAGATTCCTGATTATATGAGGGCAAAAGAAACTGATGATGAGGCTAATTTCAAAGTTGAGCTCTACAATGCAAAAGGGATGGAATTGCTTGCTTCTGAATCGGTGAAGAAAAAGCTTGAGAAATAGGCTGGCGGCTTATCGGGCAACTGCCATAAAATGATAGGCTTAAAATTTTTGATGAATGCCTCTTTCCCCGATGAGAATCGGGGTATGTGCTTAGCACCTTCAAAATTCCAGACAGGCTTCGAGAAGGAGCTGCGTCCCCATAAGGGTGAAAAATCGTTCCTGTCCCTTCGCAACGGAGGGAGAATCCAGCGTTCCGGTTGCTTCGCAACGGAGGGAGAATCCAGCGTTCCGGTTGCTTCGCAACGGAGGGCGGCCCCCGCAACGCTCGTCGATAGTTATTGTTGAATTGAATTTTGACCTTAGGGTGCTATGCCCATACGAACCAGGAATCAGTAAGGTATAACTCTCGGGATATCATCTTCTGACTGAAATGATTTGGGCTTCTCCTGGATTGAGCTGGGAGAGATTACGGGGCCATTATCCCCGAACATCGCTCCAAAGGCATTGACCGGCGATGGTGACGCCTGAGATGAAGGCTGCTGTTCTCCAAAGATATTCTGCTGCCCGGGAGAATCTTCAAATATGTTTGGCTGCCTTTCAGGATACTGGCCACTGATAAAAGAAGATAGCAGCTGGATAGCTTTCCTTATCTCCTCAGAAGAATCCTCCTTGGTGTCAATAGTAAGTTTCATAATGGGTTCCTGATAGATTCCCTATAAATAACTTTCTGTTGGCTTTGTCGCCTGGCGGATTTTCTAAGCTATCTTCCTTTCTTCTCGGGCTTTCGCATGCCACGTTTAAACCCTGCCAATCACAATCTTTAAAAAAAGCGCGGGACATTCTTTGAAATATCAGGTAATTCCGCAAGTCCCAGGTTCAGGGCGATTTGCCTTTATTGCCTCCGCAGCGCAGCTGCACACTTTCTTTCCAAGAAAGGGAGCAAAGAAGGGCACCTTCCTCGCTGCGTTCGTATGGCTCAGATAATGCAGGTACACTTAATAACTTCAGAAAGATTAAAATCAGGAATATAGGCAAATGCCTCCGTAGCTCAGCAGCTAGAGCGTCTGACTTGTATTAGGATGGGGCTGAAGATGATTCAGCCTACCTGGATGAGATCAGAAGGTCACGGGTGCGATTCCCGCCGGAGGCTTGAGTATAAATAGCCCTATTTTTTAGAAAGCTTTAAATATGTGACCTTGTTTTACCCCTTTCATGGCGACTGCTGAGGACAGAGTTAGGGCATTTCTTGATGAAAGTGACCTTATTCCGGAGAACAGAGAACTCTTCAAAACTTTCTTTGAAAAAGAAACTTACAAATTAATCCGGACTAATGGAAATTCGAAACTTGACCAGGCTTCGGAAAAAACCATATTTGGCTACATTCCCAGATTAAGAAATATTAACCGATGGTTTGGTAAACCCTTAAAAGACATAACTAAAGAAGATATAAAAAGG
>JACPBU010000038.1:6758-8456 GCA_016180165.1 Candidatus Woesearchaeota archaeon
ACTCAAAAATCCTTACAGGAAAAGGTACACCCTTTAAAGACCGAGCTTCATACTACAACAAAGTTTTTAAGTCGAAACTTTTTGAGATGGTTGGAAAGGCGCACCTTGCAAGAGAGGTTATGGAATTTTATTCTCCTCAGGGGGACAATGAAGTTCGTTTCATAAAGGAAGAAGACGTTCGTAAAATTTCGGAAAGAATTTCTAATTTATATCACAAAGCTTTGTTATGGCTGGCATTTGACATTGGCGAGAATATCCAGTCATTGCTCCAACTTAAGAAATCCAACTTTATCCGCCAATTGAATGAAACTACTAAAGAGCCGGAATATAGAGTTGTCCTCGAAGAAGTCATCCTCAAACGAACAAGAACACCGAGGACGGAAATAACCCTTTACCCCGAGACATGCCGTTTTATTGATGAAGTTCTTGCTATCGTTAAGGATGAGAATAGTCGAGTTTTTTATTTTACCTATACAAGCGCACGGAAGTTTTTACTCAGAGCATCCGCAGGGGTAAGGTGCATACCAAAAGGCCAGAGAATAACCTGGAAAGACTTGCGCTCAAGCATGGCGTCTCATCTTCTCTCCAAGGGTTGGAGTACCGATGAGGTAAATTCACGTTTAGGGCACAAGCCGAGCAGCACAGAAATTGACAAAAGAAGCAAGACAGAGAGAAAAATTATTGACAATGAGGATGGAAGAGCAGCGTAATGAATTGACTAAGATTAAAGAGGCTGTTGAGTTGATTGTCCGGCGTCAGGAATTTAGTGATGACGAAATCCGTAATCTCGCCGGTAGGAATAACCTAACGAAGTAACCGATTAAGATTTAACCCATAGACCGAAAATTCTAACTAAAGAAAAAACCCCGAGCCATCAGACTGGCCGTTTAGGAGGTGGCCTTCTGGCCAGATGACTCAGGGATTTTGGAGTGAGCATTAATCATCATAGACAAATTCAATTTCCTTGACGGTCACGCTCTTGGGGCATTTGCTTCCCGGCGGCAGTGCCTCAGTAATTGGCACAAAGAAACAATGTTTCAATTTTATGACCTTCTCCCATTTAACTGTTAAATCCGTCATGCTTCAGCCTCCGATAGTAGCGTTGCAACAGTCTATACACCATCATTGGAAAAACTGCAACAGGTAAGAAAGGATTAGGCATACCGTCCTTGCTTGCCCATAGGGGCCCTTCATCCGGTAATGGCCTTTTTAATTTCTTAAAGATTCCACTCATCATCTAAACCACATCAAACCTTTTTTATTTCTTCTTGGCACCACTCTTGCACGGCGGAGCGTTTGAATCTCCCTGACCTCTGACCTCCTGCCTAGACGTGTTACCCTCTTCTGAATGTAAGTTAAATCAGGCAGTTTTAACTTTCTTCCCTGCTTAATCCTATATTCCCTAAAGAGAGGTTTAAACTTAGCAAACTCTCCCGATGTCTTAATCGCTCTGGGAGCTCCACCGACAGGGCGGACTTTGAATGTTGCTGCAAGGCTTCTGGCCGTCATCTCTGCCCCGATGTCCAGAGCTGCCTCTTTCGTCAATGGTTCTGAAGCCTGGCGGAACTTTCCCTGCCGTTTGAGAAATACAGCGAACGCTCTTTTTCTAAGAAGCTCAATGCGCTTCTTGTTTTGAGGCATTGACCT
This sequence comes from Candidatus Woesearchaeota archaeon, assembly GCA_016180165.1. Taxonomy (GTDB): domain Archaea; phylum Nanobdellota; class Nanobdellia; order Woesearchaeales; family JACPBV01; genus JACPBV01. The sequence goes on from JACPBU010000038.1 coordinate 8,406, forward strand.
CCTTTCTAGTTTGGATGAAGGGGGGCTTGGAGTATAGGGAGATGGTGAGCC
>JACPBU010000038.1:8566-11563 GCA_016180165.1 Candidatus Woesearchaeota archaeon
GCCCTTTGGTGAAGTGAAAGGGCGGGACGGTCTTGGACTGATTGACGGAGAAGGTGATAAGCTTGGAGACGGAGAAGGTCTAGGACTGACTGAGGGAGAAGGTGAAGGGTTTGGAGACGATGAAGGTTTAGTGCTGAACGAAGGGGAAGGGATTGGAGACGGCCTAGGGCTTAGTGATTTGGATGAGGAGGTGGTTGATGGTTTAATTGATAGGTATGCCATTACCGATAGTGAACTCTTCATTGATGGGCTAGCCCTCATTGATGGAATTGCCCTTCCGACGGATAGAGATTTGCTAGGTTGAGGTGAAATTGAAGCAGAAGGGCTTTTGATAAATGCTGAAACCTTTGCAGATGGCTTTTCTCCGGCATAAAATGAAGGCGATAGAAGATTCTTTGCCGTTGAAGGCTCCCCTTTAGGCTGGATAAGGGGCAGTCTTACCTCACCTCCCTGCTGCAAGATTTCTGGGGCGTAAAGAGATTTCAAAGACTCCAGCCTTGCCAATAAGCCAGGTCTTAGGAAAATTGGCTTTGAGATTATCAGCACTTCCTGTGCAGCAAAGAAATCCGGAATGTCTTTGATGCGGTGCGCTTCTGGAGCAAAACCTTTCTCCCTCATTGTGAATGCTGAGCCAAATTTGCGGATACCTTGCTCGCTTAAAGGCATGACAGCAACTTTCTGGATAAAAATGGGTTTTTGGCCTAAAGGCAGGCCATAAACTTTCTCTCTCGCTATTGCCGGGCTTTGAAGCTCTGATAGTGATGCCTCGATGCTATGAACATCGACAGCATTTTTCCATTTTCCTCTTATTTTTGCTTGGATGAGAGAAGGGTTATTCGGGCTAATCCTGACCTCGTTCCCCGCACTCTGAAGGCGTTTTGCCAGGACTTGCGTTAATGAATTTGTTTGAGCTTGGTTTATAGGCAGTTGAACGTCAATGTCGGCTGCTGTTCTTGCAAGCTTGCCAGGCATCTGTTGCCTTGCAGCAAAACTGCCATAAATCTCTGCCTCTTGTATGTTCCGCGCAAAACTAATTACCTCTCGAACGCCCTTTGGGTTAAGGGTTTTTGCTTCTTCAACGAATTGCTTAACGACGAACCTTGAAGGGGTTGCCTGTGTGGAACGCACAATAGGGAGAGCCTTTTCAAATTTTGTGACTTCGAGAGAAGAATAAACTTCTGGAAGATTTTTTCTTATTATTGCCGTTGCAGCAGGGCTCTCTACGAGAACACCTTCCCTTAATGGCAGTCGTGAGAGGTTTAATTTAGGTGTTCCTAAAAAAATTTTGCCATCTACTGTGCCTGCAACGATCGCAGCCCGGCTTCCTTTTGAGATCGTTAATACCTGGATATTGAACGCTGGCTCAGATGGAATATTAACTGCCTCAAATCTGACTGAGGGCAAGGCTGGGCTTATTGCTTTGAAAAAAGAAGTCGTGCCTACAATCCCGCCGACAAGTTGAGCGGGTGTTGTTCTGGCCTGCTCACCTATGGCTTTGGCAGTCTCTCTCGGTGAGGCTATCGCCTTCGCTGTCTCTTTAACAAACTGTTCAGGATGGTATATCGGTCTGAGAAATGCAGCAACGGCAGAGGCACCAACTGCCATAAAGGAATATGCCTGTCTCCTGAGAGGGCTTTGTTTTCCCTCCCTGAATTGTGCATTAAATTCAAGCTCTTCAGCTTTTCGTCTCAATGTTTCGGAAAGGTCGCCCTTAGGTGGTTTTGGTTCCGTGGTATATTTGCTTTGGGTTTTCGTTTGTTGGCTGACGGAAATGATTTTTTTTGGTTCTGTCTTTTGACTTATTACAACCTGCCCCTCTTGGTATGAAGCATCGAGGCCCTGCCTCTTGAATGTTTCAACAGCTCGCTGGCCAACTAGCTCGGCTCTCTGCCTGGAAAGCTCTTCTGCTTTTCTCTCAGCAAATTCCCGGCTTGGAGTTTCATAGACTCTGCCTCCTGCCTCTACACGATAAAGGGCGGGGGCAGCAGCTTCGGTTTCCTTCCTCATAACCTCAGCCTGCTTCTGGGCAAACTCCCTTTCTGTCCTGGTTTCTCCGCCGGTGTAGGTGGTAGCTGGATTCTGCCGGAGTTCTATCTCAATGTTGGGGCGGTATTCTCTGATGCCGGGAGTCTGCCATCTTTGGACTGTCACTTTGTCTATAGACTGGCCGGTAGGTGAATCTAGGCGGTAGCCTTCTCCCCGGCCTGTTGGGGTATAAAGGACTACTTTTTCTTTCTGGATGGCGGTTTGTTCGGGCATTAGGCACCACCTTTTGATTTTTTCAGTTTTTTCTTAAGATTAAAAATAACCCTCTCAGGCGTCCAAAAAATGCCCCTCTCAGTCCTTTTCAGGCGATATTTCACCAGCATAAGCATATTTCTCTAAGAACAGATATTTAACACTTCTTTGGTGTCGCATTGTGGCGATGTGACAAGAGGGATTTAAAGCCTTGGTCGAAGCTTACTCCTTTGACTAAAGCAGAAAAATCTCCCCTCCGTATTGAATCAGAAGCAAGCCTCTTCATTTCATTAAGGAGCAGTTGATAGTTGTCATCGCTGATCCTGATTGTTGGGCTCATTCTCTCATCTCCTCAACACTTCGCATAATAAGTATTATGTGCATGATTTTTCTTTTTTTATTCGTGAACTATCTTCGGAATCCTGCACATAAAATGGGAAAAATTCATTTCTTTGCTTTTTCCTCGAGGCTCTTCAGCCATTGATACCGCTCGAGAATCTGATCTAAAAGTTTAATTGCATCATCCGGGTATTGGGCCGAAACTTCAAAAGAGGATTCCTGTAAGACCGAGCTATCGTCCACTCTTCGGGATAGCAGGAGGCACAGCCGGCAGCCGCCTTGGTTTTCCACCGGTGTTGCTTGTTTATTTTTCATTGTCGTGTCCTGTTAATGATTTTGCCATCCAGCCTGCCCGGCCTCCGTCTCTAACTACTTTGAGCTGTTTCAATATCTCCGCATGTTCTAAGCAGTATGATAACT
>JACPBU010000039.1 GCA_016180165.1 Candidatus Woesearchaeota archaeon
CACGTCGTCGCCATCGCGGTCCAAAAGAAGCCCCGTGCCCCAAAGAGCCGTTCCCTGGCCGGCCACAGAGGCCGAGTAAATGTCATTACCGGAGATGTCTTCCAAGACACCAATGCCAAAAATACCGCAACCCTGGCCGAGACCGTTCGTTTGGTAAATGTCATCTCCTGAAAAATCTAAAACATAGTGAATGCCAAAAATCGCGCACTCTAATGCGCCGGGGCCTTGGTAAACATCATTGCCGCCAAGATCAATAATGACGCGCGTGAGTGTTTTTTCTGGGGCTCTTTCGGCAGAGGATTGAGGGGGGAGAGAAGAGGGAAATAAAAAGGTTGTTGGACCAGACAAGGCCCTGCACTTTACCAAACATAGGGGATAAACTTGTACCTAACTTTCCTGCAGTAATCATGGTAGTCAGGATCAGCGATCAGATGCTTTTCTTCTGTCACAGCCCTAAAATAATAGATTATCGTCCATACAGACAGGCTGATGAATGCATAAATGTTCATGACAGGGATTACGGTGAGCCACCATGCAAGGTTTTTGCAGGCATAAGCAGGATGCCTTATTAATGCGTATGGCCCTTTTGAGACTATGCCCCTGTTGGTAAGATTCGAGCTTTTTGCACCCAATGCGAGGGTTGCCCAGGTGTAAATTCCGATAAGGGCCAGGATGGATATCCTTAAAATGGCCGTTGATGATGGTTGTGAGAGTTCAATATAATCATTGGGATACCAGCCGATATAGCTGTTGAGCACACTGTTAAAGGGAGGATAGCAGATCAGTGCTACAAACCACCCAAAGAATGTTGGCTCAACCGAGCGGACTTTGCTTTTTAAGAATCCAGCTTCAAAAGTGTATCCGAAGACAAACCACAAGGTGTCGATAAAAAACAATAAGGTCAGGGCAAAGGGATAGAAAGAGTTCAGGAAATAAGCCTGGCTGGCCGCAAAATTCTTGAGAGAATACCCTTCTAATGAAAAATAATTGTCTAATAAGAAGTTTACCATGATCGGCAGGAAGAAAAATTTGACCATGATGAAAAGCAATGCTGTTTTTTCGCTTTTTTCCAGATTTGACTTTTCGTCGTGCACCCTGATACATTTTATAGCCAATTTCTTTAAGGCTATTAATGCAAGATAGCCCTTGCTGGGCGATTTTAGGAATAGATAGAGCGGAAATGCCAGCGTGTATATCACTGCAAGGGAGAATAAGATTTGCTGGGTTGTCGGGTTTAGAAATGCAGAGTAATACGGAGTATAGATAAAGGCTAAAAGTGCGAGCCATACAAAAAGAAGATTTGAAAAATAATATTTTAGCGGGTTTTTGATGTTATCCAGCAGCATATAGCTTGATCAGGCTTAACAGCATATTTAAAATTTGCTGAATTTCCTGAGCTCTCCGAAATACCAAACCCTTATAAACTCCCCCCCAGTCCTAATGGCTATAAAGCATATATTGCATAATAAGGATCAACAAGAAAAAGCAACCGCCTTTTTCTAAGATAGTCCAGATTATTGCATTGAACGGAGTGAGACGAATATGGAGTCATTTAGGAAACTTGGTATTATCCAGCCGATTGTTGACGCAATCAAGGAAGCAAAGTTCATCAAGCCTAGCGAAATCCAGGAAAAAGCGATCCCCCTGGTCGTCGCAGGAAAGGATGTGATTGCAGGCTCTGCGACTGGCTCAGGAAAGACATTGGTGTTTGGCTCTTGCATCATCCAACACTGTGAGAACAGGAAAGGTATCCAATCGTTGGTGTTGGTCCCAACGAGGGAGCTTGCAGAGCAGGTTGCAAGATCATTGAGGGATTTCTCTAAATACAAGCATCTGCATATCCCTGCAGTGTATGGCGGAGTCGGGATTCAGCCGCAGATAAAAGACCTGCACTTTGCAGACGTTGTCGTCGGCACGCCTGGAAGGATTCTCGACCACATGCAGCGTGGCACGATTGATTTGACGAAAGTGAAGATCCTCGTCCTTGATGAGGCTGACAGGATGTTTGAGATGGGATTCATCGAAGATGTGGAGAGGATTATCAGCCAATGCCCCGGCAACAGGCAAACTCTGTTGTTCTCAGCGACGATAACTGAAGAAGTAAGCCGCATCAGCCGGAGGCATATGAAGGACCCCATAGAAGTCGAGGCGGAGAAACAGGTTGACCCGTCCAAGCTCGTCCAGGCCTATTATGACACTCCCGACAATATTAAATTCTCGCTTCTCGTCCACCTCCTCAAGCATGAAAAAGCAGGATTGGTGATGGTGTTCTGCAACACAAGGATAAGCGTCGATTTTGTTGCCAACAACCTTGGATATAACGGCATTAAGGCCCAGGCTATCCACGGCGGTTTTTCACAGGCGAAAAGGACATCGGTGATGGACCGTTTCCACAAACAGGAAGTCTTCGTCCTCGTATGCTCTGATGTTGCGTCGAGGGGTTTGGACATCAAGGGAGTCTCTCATGTCTACAATTATGACATACCGAAAGACAGCAAGCAATACATCCACAGGATAGGAAGGACAGCAAGAGCCGGAAAGGAAGGCAAAGCGATCAACATTCTTGCCCACCGTGACCATGACAATTTTTCAGCCGTGTTGAGGGACAACCATGTGACGATCACCAAGGAGCAGCTTCCTCAGGTCGAAAGGGCTGTGGTGAAATGGCTCCCCAATAGGAGAGGAAGCGGTAGTAGGTTTGGGAGCAGGGGAAGATTCGGTGATAACCGGTATGGAGGTTCAAGGTCTGGGAATCGTGCCGGTTCAGATGAGAGAAGCCAAAGCGAAACTGGAAATTATGGAAAAAGGAGCAAGTATGGTGACGAAAGGCCCCAACATTCCTCACGCCCTATAAGGAGGTTTAGCTGGTAAACAAAGTTTTTCTTCTATTTGTTTCATAACTTATTTAAAGGGCCCATCTACACTGACTTTCATGGAACAGCAGCAAAAACCGGATCTCTGGAAGCAGCTGAAGAAAGTCTCTGACACTGCCTGGGAAATTCCCCAGTCGTTCAAGCAGGGGATGAGAGTTCCTGCGCGGATCATTGGGACGGAAAAGCTGGTGAAGGAGATGGACCCCGGCGTTTACGACCAGGTGACCAATGTGGCGACGCTGCCGGGAATCCAGAAGTATGCTTTGTGCATGCCTGACGGCCACTGGGGGTACGGATTTCCGATTGGAGGTGTGGCTGCATTTGACGCGGAAGAAGGGGTTATCTCTCCGGGGGGAGTCGGGTTTGATATCAATTGCCTTGCCAAGGGAACAAAAATATTAACAGAGCATGGTTACACAAAAGCTATTCAAGACTTTGAGTCAGACTTTGTATATGCAGACTTAGCCCACCAAGAGTACATTTTGAAGAAAAAAATGTGCATACAGTCAGTTGTTTCATTTGACTCCGATAACAAGTCGTTTTCTTCCAAAAGTATAGCCCTGTTTATGAAGAAAAGGTATTGCGGCTCAATT
>JACPBU010000029.1 GCA_016180165.1 Candidatus Woesearchaeota archaeon
TGGTTTTGATAATGGCATTGCCCCTCGTGTCTGGCTTTGAGTGCGGGAGCAATCTCACGGATGGCTGCATTGTGTCCAACGTGACCAACATTACAGTATTCCCAAAAAAGGTTCTCAACTTCCCCAGCGGCATCACTGTCCTCCAGAATGCCAGGCTGGATTGCAATGGCTCGACAATTTCTGGCCTAAACAGGGGCAGCGGCATCAGGCTTCCCTATTTTAACAATACTCTCGTTAATTGCACCGTCCAAAAATTCGAAATAGGGATAAACGCTTCCGGGTTTTTTGATGATCCCCCCTGCTTTGTCGAGGATCGTTTTGTGTACCACTCTAAATTTATCATAGCAAACAACACCCTCCGCAACAATACGTATGGCTTAGTCCTTCAGGGCTCTTCCCAATGCTTTGACCAGCAGAACAATTCCATAACCTCAAATGCCTTCCTCAATAACCGGAAGGAGGGGATTGTTTTTGAGATTGCCGTCGGAAACAGCATTTCAGGAAACTCCTTCTCCTACAACAGTGTTGGCAACACCTCCATTGCATTGAAGCTGAAGGGGAGCAGCAAAGACAACGGGATTTGGGGCAACACCTTCAACCATACAGGAATCGCCTATGAGACGACAGCCAGCAACCAATATTGTGTTGGCGGGATTGCTAATGATTATCGTTTAGGTGCAGAAGGCCCGAACTGCAGCTGTTTGCCGCTGGTAAGCGGGCTGAGCATTACGAACAACTTTACACCTTGCCGGAAATCCTACAGCCTGCCCTGGGGTGTCAATATACAAACCTCCAACATTTCCTTTGACTGCGCTGGCGCTGAAATCAGGGACGGCCTTGATTGGGGCATTCTGCTGATTGATGTTTCAGGGGTTGAGATAAAAAATTGCAGAATTGCAAATTCAAGCACAGGGATTTATTTTGAGAGCTATCCCTGCAATGGGATGCGGAAAAACACCATCAAATACAGCACCATTGAGAAAAATGCTTATGGAATTGCCTTCTGGGAGAACAACTGGTGCTCAGATAAGATTCGGGATACTCAGATTATTGGCAACAACATAAATAATAATTCTGTGGCAGGCATATACCTGCTAAGCACAGATAACACCACATTTTCTGGGAATACCATCGTTAATAACGGCAGGGGGCTTAAATTTCAAAATACCAAATTTTTCTCAATTTCCGGAGCTACCAAAAGCCATGCCTACTCCAATGAGATCGTGAATAACACTATTAATGCTGAAAACCTGCAGAATGCGACGGTAGACATGGAGTTAAACTGGTGGGGCACCAGGGAGAAAAGCATCATCAACGCCGGCATTTTTGACTGCAATGATTCCTCAGTAGCATGCATTGACTTTGACCCTTGGCTGAACCAGAGCCCAAGCGATGCCCAGCTTGACCTCGAGATCAATGGCTCTTCAATCTTGTTTTCAGGCTCCCAGGGCGGTATCACATCATCTTTTACCATCAGGAATAATGGCCCTTTCCCCGCAAAGGATGTTGAGGCGACAATATTGGTCACGGACAGCAGTGCCCTCCTGCTTCAAAAGAAAATTGCGATTGGCACGATGGAGCCGCTTGAATCCCTGAACATCTCTTCGCCGATTCCCGGAGAGCGTGGCGAAACAATTATTATCATCATTGACCCAGCGAACAAGGTGAATGACCCGCAGCGCGGCAACAATAAAGCCGAAAGGAAGTTTATGGGATTGGTCAAATATTTTGTTGCCGTGGACGTCCCCCCTGATGCTGCAAATGCCGAAATCGAAAATTTCATCAGGTCAAGATTGGCTGACGGGGATTTTGTTTCATCGAAGGATGATGCAGAGATTATTATCTCTGTCGCAAGGCATAACCCCCTCATTGTCTGGCACTTCGACTCCCTCGAGCAGGATGGGTGGGGGTTCTTTGGCGGCGGCATCAAATTTCAGGATAAGTTCTGCGATAAGCCTTATTGCGGAGTCGTTGGCAGCAGGATAGTGGATGGCAGGCGTGAGATTGCCATCGAGGCAAATGATGTCGAGGGCTTTGTTGCTGCCGCCAAGGAATTTGCCGCTGCTCAGGAACAGCTGAAGCATGCAGATGGCGCCTTGTTTGCCGGCGAGGACAGCCTCAATGCCATTGCAGTCTTTGATTTTATGCACAGCAGCAAAAATAATATTAATTTTAAGAAGAACACCTCTGAATTTGCCGGTATCGTAAGGAAGGCATTGGACGATGTAATGCTCACCGAAGAGCAGGTGAATGCGACGGTAGATGGAATTAATCTAAGGCTGCTGCGCCTCAGGCCGGGATATTCCGACGCCTTCAATTCCTTTAAGGATGAATCCCAGCTGCCAGTAGTCCTTGCAAGGGGCTTATGGTCAAACCTGTATTCATGGAGGGACTTCGGCATCGAGTTGGCGAGCAAGGAAGCCAAAGACACCTGGCTCATCGAGATAACCGGAGGACCAGACACCGACTGCACCGACAAAGAAGTTGATGACTGCCCGGACTATACCTATGATAACCTTACCGACAGGTTTGTTCCTGCCCTGCTCAATAAAGTTCTTGCCTCCGCGAATAAATCCCAGCTAAAATATGTAGGCTTTAGCAACGGCTGCAGGTCTGCCTTAAGCTCAATGGAAAAGGGAAAGTTCAATGCCTCTAAAGTGAATACGTTTGTTGCGGTGGGGTGTCCTGGGAATTTTAGTGGGGAAAGTTATTTCTCAGGAATTATTGGTAAATCTGGAGAAATTGCATCGGATAGATTGAGAAATAAAAATATTACTCATATCACCTTTTCAGAATTATCTGGAGAACTTAAAAGTATAACTGGAAAGATAGTTTCATTATTTACTATCAAGGAAAAGGAAAAAATATCTACTAACCTTTTTGATTATTATTTTAATATTATAAACTCACCTAGTGATAAACAACCCGGACAAAATCTTTGGTTTAATAATTTTGAATTAATCTATGGAGATGTTCCTTTCACAAAGAATAATGACCTCCTCATCCCAGCCATCGACCAAGAAGCTATATTTTCACAGATTAATTCCACAAATAAAAAGATATTAAAAACAAACTATCCACATTTTAAAGCAATTGTTGATAGTCTTCCTGATCAATCATCTGTTAAGGAAGAGATTAGTTCCTTTATTGATTGAAGGGGTGAACAAAAAATGGAATTGAAAAAAAATATAAACAAATTAGTCTTGATTAACATAATTGGAGCAGCAGTAGTTGTTTTTTTAATTTTTAAAGGAGGAAAGGTTGGCATAAAAGGAGATATTGATATTTCCGGAATTGTTATGTTAATTGTTCTTTCTATACTTTCAATGGTTTCATCGTTTATATCCTCTTTTTGGTTTAAAGCAACCATTGAAAAGGTTAAGGCATTATTTTTATCCAACTTGGGGATTTTAATTTCCTCTTGGTTTT
>JACPBU010000030.1 GCA_016180165.1 Candidatus Woesearchaeota archaeon
GCTCGAGAACCCCTGGGATGACTATTTTGAGTATAAGGTAAGGGTTTGAGCATAGAGTGGGGGTTTAGCATTTGCTTTGTAAAGAAATTTAGGATCAGCGAAAAACAATAGGAAATGGCGCCTCAAAAATTATCTGGCCGGGAAGATGGATCCTGGTTTATGCGAAAGCATAAAGCATTGCCTCTGCAGCCAATTGAAGGCATTACGGGGCTCTTTGACGAGGCACCAAACCTCCTTTTACAACTTGAACGTTTTCTTAGGTTCAAAAAAAGCTTAGCTGGATTTTGCGAGAGGGTTATCGGCTATGGCAATCAGGAGTTTGTCTTCTTTAACAACCAGAGAGTTCGCTTTTCTGATGCAAGGGAAAGATTTGAAGTGCTTTGCAGCATCAACCAGCAGCAGGAAAAGACAATTGAGAGGATATATTCTTTGACCAATTATCTCTTAGGCTCATTGCCTTATGACTCAAGAAATTCAAAAATTCCCTCAGGGGCATTAGCGATTCTGCAACAATTCTCGTCTTTAAACCTCGTAAAAGGAAATCTCCATATCGGGAGGGCGCCCCAATATAAGAAGCTCATGAGGCGCTCAGTCAGAGTTGATCAGTTCATCAATGAGATTAAATCGCTGGACGCCTTGGCATTGCTTAGGCTTGAGGATATCGCTGCTTCAGATTTGGGTTATGGCCACATTAAAAAGCTTGGGGAGCTGTTATTGGAGGAAGAAAGGCTCTGGGAAGGAGTTTTTAAGGCATTATCCGGCTCCAGGCGTGTTGAGGGGCTGATAGCGCACCTTTCCAAAATATCTTTCAAAAAAGCGGCTTTTACTGAGCGATTCTTATCTTACCTTAAAGAGCCATTTCCAAGGGCAGTTGCATTTGTGCTGATTTCCCTGGAGATTTGCTTTGGGGTTACCGGGTTTGTTAAACAAAGCACGGCGGAACAGGTTATGACAGTCAAGAGCAAGGCTCCGAAAATTCTTACGACAAAGGAGGATATCCAAAAAAATAAGGATCAGATGGAGATTAAAAAGATGCCATCTGCAGAAAAAAATAATTTGCTGGAAACGCTAAAGAAGGAGGGGTTTTCACCAAAAGAAATCAAAAAGAATTTTCTCTACCTGAAGAGGTTTATGGAACTTGCCCAAGAGGATATGAAAGGATGGAAAGCCGGAGAGGCAAAAGCATATTGGGATTCGTGCACAAAAAGCGGCATCCCAATCCCGGTTATCCCGGGCATCATTCCAAATTTCAGGGAGGTTTCTCCAATGGAGGCTCAAGTTTATGTCGCCGCAGCAATGAAGCATCCGAAACTTCTCCAATCGTTTAGATATAATGATTTTCCCCCTGAAGCCCTCGCTGTCTGGTTTCCTCAAAAATATGTCAGGGAGAAGGTTCAATGGAAGAAAGGGCCATCTCCTGAAGATTTCAGCAAACTCATGAGCATCTTAGAGCTTTCACTTGATTGGTTAGGCGAAAATAGGGGATACCCCTCAATTGATGAATGCCGGCTTTACCTCTACCTATTAAAACAATCCTACCCGATTGACCATCTCCATAAGGCAACATTAATGCTTTCCAAAGAGCCTCTTCCCTTTAAAGAGAAAACATTTTACATCAATGAAGTTGCCAGGATATTTAAGCAAATAAAGGGTGAAGAAATCGAAGAATACTTACAAGCCATGAAAAAAGATAGAAAGACGCAATTATACAAGAAAATTGTTTTTATCGAGTCGTACCATAACCTTAAGATTTTACCCCGGGAGATTCTGCATGAAATGGATGCAAATCCTGGGTTGTACCAAATAGGCGAAGATTACCATATCGCTTTGATTTATAGCAAACGAAAGAATCTGGCATTTGACCAGGTGTATGGCATAAGGCATCATTTTGGGTTGAAGACAGCAAGAGAAAAACTGGAGCGAAGAGGCGGTTTTGAATGGGGATCGCTGGAGGCCTATGCATGGGGTGTCCAGGCGATGGAGTATTCTGACGATCTTGAACAAGGGATAGATTGGCTTAAAAATAATTTCCCATACCCTTCTGATTTCGGCATTTTCTTAAAGACTACAATCGAATTAAAAAAGAAGTGCGGCATCACCCATTTCTACAGGTTTGACCCAGCACAATTCCTAAAGATCTTAAGATATTCAAATACGGAAAAGCCCGAGGCTCTTATCGTATTGCCCAGGACAGATTGGAATGGGGCTTTTTCTATAGAAGAAGCAAGAAAAATTTATTCAGAGATTATCGAGAATTATGATGCCATGATTATTGAGGCTGAAAATGAGGATGAGATGTATGAGGCAATGGAGCATACCTATAAAGAGAGTGGGCAGATTTCCCTGTTAGTCATTGTAGGGCATGGCTCGCGCTTTACAACCTCATTTGGGGATGTTGACCCGCGCTTAAGAAACCCGGAGAAGGGAGAAAAATATTATTTAGGTGTTGAAGACATTGATGACATTGTTAAAAAAAATTTAAGAAGTTTCTTGGCTGGTGACTGCATCATCTGGAGTGATTCCTGCTCAACCGCTGCTGATGGGACTGTCCAAGATACCAGGGGAAACCTTGCCGAAATCATACACCGGGCATTCGAGCGAACAGTTTTTGCCTCGAAAACTGATTTTTGCGCCTCTGATGTGACGCTGGAATTTAAAGATAATAAAATAGTAAAGATCACCATAAAATCAGAGGAGAATACAGTTGTACTAGTGGCAAAGCTCTAAGCCAACAAGGTAAAGAAGCATTCCAAAAACGATCTGATTTTTAACGTGTTAACCTCTTCCTAGCGAGCCAAATCCTAAACAACTGAGAAGAATAGTATTTTAAGAATAAGTGGGGTTTGAGTTTGGCTTACCCCTGAACCTCCACCACTAACCTGTTCTTTCCTTCGGGATAAATATCCACTTCCTTTCCCTGCTTTAGCCCCATAAATGAAATAATCTTTTTTGGCAGCCTGATGTCAAGGGTTGTTCCTGCCCAGCCGAGCTTTGTCCTTGCCTGCAGCCCCCAAAGGCCTTTTTTCTTCGCTATTTCCGTCATGGTTTTAGAGGCCGCTTCAGTGTAGAACCGCTCATTGCACTTGTTGCAGGCCTCAGCCTGAAATTTCCCAAGATGGATGCCGTAGAGCGCATAATCTACCAGCTGTGAAGTTAGCCTTCCTTTTCCGCATAAATAGCATTTCTCTCCCATTTTTCCACCTCAATCAACTTTCACAGTCTTGTCGGTAATCTTCTTTTCTATCCTCCCCTTGTAGGTTTTCATCTGACAATCAAGCCCCGCATAGCCTTTAATCTGCTCTGAGGCTTGAAAGCCCATAACACTTTTCCATCATGAACCACCACTTTGCCGCTATACTCAAGGTAGTCAATGACCGCCATCAATGTTTGGTGCATGACTTGTTTA
>JACPBU010000031.1 GCA_016180165.1 Candidatus Woesearchaeota archaeon
AAGGCTCAGACGGATTTTGATACGGGAGTTTGGGAATATATGACCCCAAGATTGAGAGAACTTACAGAGCCTCAATTCGAAAAAGTAAAAAGAGATTTGACACAAGAAACGGAGCATGAATCCCCTTTTTCCAGCAAAGACAATCGCATAATCTATTCCGAATTAGAGAATATGAGGACTTTTTGTAGTGGCCCTGATTTTTCCCTTATTCGGGGAGTTAAAGGGGATAATTGGCCTAAATAGTCTTCTGAAAGCTGTATTTCTTCTCCACATACCCCTCAATCATCTTCTTGAATTGTTCGATGCGCTCAGGCCCTTTGAGTTTCGCAGCCTGGATCCCGTCGACAAAGACGGGCGAAACAGGATCTTCACCGCTTCCCGGCAGGCTCAGGCCGATGTTTGCGTCCCTGCTTTCCCCCGGACCGTTGACGATGCAGCCCATCACCGCAACTGTCATGTGCTCCACGCCATCATAGCCCTTTGCCTTCCATTCCGGAGTCTTTTGCTCAAGGAAAAGGGTAATCTGCTCCGCAATCTCCTGAAAGACTTTGGACGTTGTTCTTCCGCATCCGGGGCAGCTCGTCACCGTCGGCATAAAGCTCCTTAGCCCGTTGGACTGGAGGATCTGCTGCGCAACCTTGACTTCTTCTGTCCTTGGTGTTGAAGGGCCGGGCGTCAATGACACTCTGACAGTATCCCCGATGCCTCTCTGCAAAAGGTAGCTCAGTCCGGCAGTCGAAGCAACAATCCCCTTTGTCCCGATGCCCGCTTCAGTCAGCCCAAGATGGAGCGGATATTCGCACAGCCCAGCAAGCTTTTCATAGGCTGCAATCAGCTCCGGAACTTTGCTGACTTTGGCCGAAAGGATTATCTTATTGGGCGCCAGCCCATAGTTTTCTGCCATCGCTGCTGAATCCAGAGCAGAAGCTGCCATCGCTTCAACCTTAATTTCTTCTGCGCTTTTCCTTTTATCCGGCTGCGATTTATTATTCTCGTCCATCAGCCTGGTGAGCATCCTTTGGTCGAGAGAGCCGGCGTTAACCCCTATCCTTACTGGCTTGCCGAATTTTATTGCTAATTCAGCAAACGCCATAAAGTTTTTGTCATGCGCATCCCCAATCCCGACGTTGCCGGGGTTGATGCGGAACTTATCAAGCGCTTCCGCGCATTCAGGATAGCGCTGCAGGAGGAGATGCCCGTTGAAATGAAAATCCCCGATAAGAGGAACATCGCACCTCTCAGCCAAAAGCCTTTTTTTTATCTGAGGGACTGCTTCTGCAAAATGATTGTCCTGGACAGTCACCCTCACTAATTCACTCCCCGCATCAACAAGCTCAAGGATCTGCTTTACGGTAGCATCAACATCTGACGTTGCCGTGTTGGTCATTGACTGGATGCGGATTGGGAAATCTCCTCCGATAATAATTTTACCGACAGAAACAGGAAGGCTATTTCTTCTTTTTATGGCCATTTATTGAGGTAAAGAAATAGCCTATTAAAATGTTCCTAAAAACGTATTGGCATTCGATATATTTGCGGTCGATTTATAACAAATGAATAGGGCAATAAAGAAACGAGATTAAGAAATAAACCTTGGCCCCATACTTCCTGAAGCAGTCATGGCTTCTTCATCTCTCTTAACTCCAGATTCGGAAGCAAATTCTTCTTTTGGTGCATAAAATCTCGCTGGATTCAACTCCTTTATTTTTGTTAATAGGGATAAAACAGCTTTTTCAATAGGTTGTCCATCAAGCTCGGGGGGAAACTCACCTGACGTCTCATCAATACCCACCTTATCATTTGATGGTAATCCCCCCGTCTTCATAAAATAATGCCATCCATCCCCTCTTATAGAAAAATATGCGGTAATTTCAGTGCGAGCTGCCAAAAAATCACTTACCGTAGCTTTAGGCTCCAGTGCCCTGGTGACCCTCCTTAATCCCCAATGGGCCGTATAAATTTGCTCATCAACTTTTATTGTTGCGCCGTCTTGAAACCTTTCCTCAAGCGCATTGCCTCGCCGCAGGGGAAGCCCTTCTGGCAATTTTTGCTCTTCTGATATTCTCGGAAGAATGGAATGGGCATAATTTGAATTTGTAAATTCTGGCTGTCTTTTAAAGTCTAGACCAAGCTGGTCAAGGTATTGGTAAACCAGAGCATTGAATCCTTTTTCGTCCATACCGGGGAGGAGTTGCATTGGATTTAAAAACATTGGTTTTTTTGAAGTAATATTGGCTTTTTGTTTTGTTCATTTTCCCGCAACCCTTAAATACTTAACCATCGTTAAACCTGCTATGGCCGAAAATCTTGCCTCGATGAAGTGCGAGCCCTGCAAAGGCGGCATCCCGCCGTTGAAAGGGGACCGCCTGAAAACTCTTCATGAGCAGGTCAATGAGTGGAGCCTTGCCGGAGAGCACCATCTCGAAAGAACATTTGAATTTTCAACCTTCAAAGACGCTATTGCCTTTGTCACAAAGCTGGCGATGCTCGCAGAAGAGAACGGCCACCATCCTTGCATCCAGATTGATTATAAGAAAGTCAAAGTCGTTTTTTTCACGCATAAGATTGATGGGCTGCATGAAGCCGATTTCATCATGGCGGCGAAGACTGATAAGCTGAATTTGTGAATGAATATAAATAAATGCTCTATTGCCCAGTAAAACAAATTTTATGAAAATCCTTACCCTCAATAAATGAATCCAAACCTTTCCCGGCCATGAAATCCCAAATCATAATCCTTGCATTCCTGTTGGTTCTGGTAATCAGCGCTATCGTCTTTATCGAATCAACAAAGGTCATTCCCAAAAAGACACCTATGGGGATCGAAGAGGTGAAAATTTCTTTAAGGCGGCAAAACCTTTCTGAAGATGATTTTCAAAGGATATCCGAAAAATCAAAAAAATATCCATTAGCGCCGGAATTGGCAGGCATTGCAGGCTACCTGAATACCGATGGGGAAGAGATTAGGATAGCGGACTACCGTGGCAAGAAGGCTGTTCTAATCGACTTCTGGACTTACACCTGCATCAACTGCATCAGGACTCTGCCTCATCTGGCCGAGTGGGATAAAAAATACCGGGATAAGGGGCTTGCCATCATAGGAGTGCATACTCCCGAATTTAATTTTGAGAAGGAGAAGAAAAATGTGGAGATGGCTATTAAAAAATACGGGATACCGTATCCGGTGGTTCAGGACAATGATTACGCTACATGGTCAGCATACCAGAACAGGTATTGGCCCAGGAAATATCTTGTTGATGCTGACGGATTTATCCGCTATGACCACATCGGGGAGGGTGGCTATGATGATACTGAAGAGATGATCCAAAAACTTCTTATGGAGCTTGGGCCGGAAATAGCGGGGAAAGATGGGGGCATAGGAAGCATCG
>JACPBU010000108.1 GCA_016180165.1 Candidatus Woesearchaeota archaeon
AGACGAGGTGATGAAGCAGGCTGATGATCAGGAGCTGAAAAAGAAAATTATCCTGGCAACGTGCAATGATACGGGAAGGACAGGAATAAACGAAGTGCTGAAAAGGCCGGAAGTGAAAGAGGCGCTCAAGGAAGACAGGATAGCAAGAGAGGTCCAGGCTGTTGATGAGCTTCTGCAGGAGATAAGCAAGCAGGGGGCAGCTGCCTATGGGATGGAAGAGACAGGAAAGGCAGTTGATGCGGGAGCAGTCGCATCCCTCCTTATCACTGACAGCTGCATAGGGGCCTGCCGGGAGAAGGGGGCTTATCCCATGCTCGAAACCTATTTCAAAAAAGCCGAACAAGCGAAGGGCAATATCATCATAATCTCCTCAGACCATGAGGGGGGCAAGCAGCTTGACGGCCTTGGGGGGATTGGCGCTTTACTAAGGTATAAACTTCACTATTAGGAAAAAAATGGTTGGCCAAAAAAAACAAAAGGATCCTGTTTTACGCCCGCAAAAGAATTTTTCCAGGCATGCTTATACCTCATCTTTGCGCCAGTATCGAAAACTTTACCGGCGCTCAATCAAAAAGCCTGAAGAATTCTGGGGGGAGCAAGCGAAGCTGGTGAGCTGGTCCAAGCCATTTTCAAAAGTCTTTTCCACTCCTAAGAAGCCATTTTGCAAATGGTTTTCTGGCGGGAAACTCAACGCATCTTTTAACTGCCTTGATCGGCATATCCCCTCACGCGGAGAAAAAACCGCAATCATCTGGCAAGGTGAGAAAGAGGATGAAGTTGCAAGTATATCCTACCGGGAATTGCTTGACCGGGTATGCAGGCTCTCTTCTGCATTGCACAGATATGGTGTAAAGAAAGGAGACAGGGTATGCATATACCTTCCTATGATCCCCGAGATAGCCATTTCAATGCTTGCCTGCGCAAGAATAGGGGCAGCCCATACCGTTGTCTTTGCAGGATTTTCTTCCCATGCGCTGGCAAAGCGGATTCAGGATTCCGGGGCAAAAGTGCTGATAACGGCTGATGGCTTTTTCAGAAGAGGGAAACTTATCAATCTGAAAGCAATGGCTGATGAGGCGTTGTCACAATGCCCGGCGATTAATAATGTGGCCGTTGTGCGGAGAGCGAAGAATAAAATAGCACTAAAAGGAGGAAGAGACAGGTGGTGGCATAAAGAGATGGCAGGCAACTTTCCCGGATATTCTAAGCCAGTCGCTATGGCTAGCGAAGCTCCCCTATTTTTACTTTATACCTCCGGAACAACCGGAACTCCGAAAGGTGTCGAGCACACGACTGGAGGCTATCTTGTCTATTCAACGCTTACGGCCAAGATGATCTTTGACCTGAAAGAAACAGACATCTTTTTTTGCACTGCTGATATCGGCTGGATAACGGGGCATAGCTATATTGTATATGGCCTATTATGCAATGGGGCAACTGCGGTCATGTATGAGGGAGCTCCTGATGCTCCTGATCCGGGGAGGCTCTGGAGGATAGTTGAGAAGTTCAAGGTGAGCATATTCTATACCGCTCCGACGGTGATACGGTCATTGGCGAAAGAAGGAGAGCAGTGGCCGAGGAGGCATGAGCTTTCAAGCTTACGGCTATTGGGGACTGTCGGAGAGCCCATCAATCCTGAATCATGGAGATGGTATTTTAACAATATTGGAAGAGGGAAATGCCCGATTGTCGATACGTGGTGGCAGACTGAGACTGGGGGGATTTTGATATCGCCATTGCCGGGGGCTGTTCCTTTAAAGCCGGGAAGCGCAACTGTCCCTTTCTTTGGGATTGAGCCTGAAGTTTTGCGTGAGGATGGAACCAGGGCGAAAATCGGGGAGGAAGGGTATCTGGCCATCAAGAAGCCATGGCCGGGAATCGCAAGGACAATCTGGAAAAATCCAAAGAGATATATTGAAACCTATTTTTCAAAATTTAAGGGAAAATATCTGACTGGCGACGGGGCGAAGATGGATGAAGACGGCTACTATTGGATAACCGGGAGGATTGATGATGTGATCAAAGTTTCCGGGCATCGTATCGGGACGGCCGAGGTTGAGTCGGCTCTTGTGTCTTATCATGGAGTTGCGGAAGCTGCTGTTGTGCCCGTGCCGCATCCCATCAAAGGCGAGGCGATCTATGCGTTTGTGATGCTGAAGAAAGGGACAATTGGAAATGATAATCTGAAGGTGGAATTGGCCGAGCATGTCAAGAAAGAGATTGGCGCAATCGCAAAACCTGAAGCGATACAGTTTGCCGAAGGGCTGCCTAAGACGAGAAGCGGAAAGATTATGAGGAGGGTTTTAAAGGCGATCGCATCTGGCTCTGCAGATGTCGGGGATGTCAGCACGATGGCTGATGCTGGAGTGGTTCAGGCATTGTTGGAAGGCAGGAATAAATAATTCTTATAGTAAATCACCGAAATTCTCGAAAATCCAAAAGGTGATTTACTATACTAGAAAATCTCGCAATATTTCGATAATTAACGAGATTTGCTATTAGTCTCAGATAAAAGGCAGTGGAAAAGATGATGACAATCGATGCGATGAGCCACGGAGCAAGAACGATGAAGAGGCTTTGATGTTTTTTTTCAATGATCAATGTGCCTGACTTTGCAAAAGTGGCTTCAGGGGTGTTGACTGTTTCCTCACTATAATCTGGGCTGAGCAGAGTGTCCGTAATGCCGTCTCCGTCATCATCTATCTCTAAGGGGCCAGGTTTGTCTGCAATAGAGTATCTTGCCTGAGTATTTTCTGACATGATAAAATTATCAAATGAGGCAGTCCAGCTCTTTTCTTTTCCCACTTTGTTGATTGAGAGAGTTACACTGCCCTGTTGCGTGCCTTTCTCCATACGCTCATAAGCCTGTGATACGGGAAAAAGTGATTGATGCTTGATGTGCCTTTGATTTGCTTTCGATGTGCCAAGAAGGATTAGCAAGTAAACTTAACTGTACACTTAACAAAGGAAAGGTTTAAAAGTTTAAAGAATTTTCAACACTTTGTGGCTGGGATGGCAATTTTTTCTGAGAAAATAATCGGCAAGGTGAAAGGGCTGCTTCAGGAGTATTGGGATTCTAAGATTGACCACCTACTCCGAGAGGCAAACCGGATTAGTGAGAAGGAGCTTATACTTGAAAAAGATGCTGATATCATCGCTGCAGGGCTGAAGAAGATTATCGAGAGCGCCAGTGAGGGAAAAGTTGAAGAGCTGCTGCGTGGAGTTTTGGATAACAGGACGAACCCAGATATTTATAATTTCTTCAAGAATTTGCGCGGGCACGCGCTGACTTTGCAGGAAAAATTCCAAGGCATCAGCAAGGCCAATGCAGGGGGAATCAGCAATGCCAAAAAGATTCTCAGCAGCATGGAGGGCTATCGGAAGAAGGCCAAGAGCATGCCTGCTGCCCTTGCCCATGTCGCAGCATTGTGCAAGGATACTATCCGGCTCAGGGAACAAGCCAATGAGATGATCGAAAGGGTCAATGGGCCAACTGAAAGATTGCTTGAGATATTGCAGAAAGCACTCAGGGAAACCAAGAAATATGACTACAAAGGGCTTTTGCTGATACTTCAGGAGCTGAGGGCGCCCCGTGCAGAACTTTTCGAAATCTTAACGGGAGAATTAGGCATGTATCATTTTGAGACGAAGCTGCTTGAAGATGAGGAAGGCCTGGAAAAAGTGAGAGATATCCTCGTGAGGTATGGCAAAGAAAAAACAACTGCCTCTTCGCCGAAAGACATCAAGAGAACTATCCTCAGGGCGGGAGCAAGGGCGTTATTTTATGGTGCTGCGCTGTATCATATAGCCGGCATCACTATGGGGACTTTGCTGCAGACCTATCCTATCACCTCATTAGACAATCCGGGAAAGGTGCAGATGGCGATGCATGGAGAAGTTCTTAATGAAATCAAGGGAGATTATACTGTAGAGGATATCACGATAAGGTCAAGGAGCGATAAGTCGGTCCTGCTTCGGGGAAAATTCTATAAAACTTCACAAAACCCCAAGAAAGTTGCCCTTGATTTCCATGGAAGGAGCACCAATCAAACATCCCTCCTCACTGAGGTCAAAAATCTTCTCGATGCAGGCACCAGTGTGGCAACTATCGATTTTTTACACCACGGCAACAGCCCCAACACTATCAGCAATTACAAGTTTTTATTTGGGATGTATCCAGAACAAGCCAAAGGATTTACTTCAGTCGGTGATTATGAAACTTTAGATGTCATCAACCTCTTAGAATATATGGAATCCCGAGGTGTTGAAGAGGTGTGCTTGGTTGGGCATAGTATGGGGGGTGTCGCTGCAATCAGGGGGGCTGCAAGATATCATGGGAAGATTAAAATCATGGGCATCTTTGCTGAGGGAGTCTTTTGCAATTATGGTGAAACGCTGGAGTTCAATGCGAGAAGCATGGGTTTCGGGAAAACGGTAACTACTCCGGTTCGAGCATTGGCGAAATGGGCGACGCTCAGCGATCCTGACAAAGTCAACCCTGAAGAAGACATCAAGCATGTCCGCTGCCCAGTCTTTCTTGCTCAGGGCGACCAGGACACTGTTGTACCTCCAGATAACCTGCAACGATTAGCAGCCTCAGCCAAGCAAGCCGGAGTTCCTGCCTCAACTATGGTTTTTCACGGAGGGCATTATGATTTTTCCCCTATGGTTGAGGAAGCTTTGGCAAGGTTTGTGAAAAGTGTTATGCCCTGATATTGTCGGCTGACTTTTTTACTCAAGACAAGTTTGTCCTTTTGCTATGGCTTTGTTATCCCTTCGGTTGCCATGCCACATCCTATCCTGGGCGCGGAGTGTTGGATAAGGCGGGTGTTATGAGGGAAGCACATCGACAGATTTTTCTCATGCTGCAATCTTTTCACGAATATTCGGAGCAGCCATACTTTGCTCTTTTTGCTGCTGTTCCAACTCTTCCCGGTCAAGCTTCTGGTAGAACCTTTCAGCATATTCAATGAAATCGGCTGTCCTCATAAAGACCTTCTTCTTGTCAAAATCCCTTGTCGGGACATGGCCTGTGTTCTTAAAGTAGAAAATCATCTTGAGGCTTTGGGGTGTCTTAATATTCTTAAAAAGGTAATCCCCACTTTTAGGGTGAGCGACAGTATCACGCATACCCTGTATTACACACATCGGAATGCGGATATTTTTTACATCCTCCCTCAATTGGAGAAACAGATCATTGAGATGGCCCATCGCCTGATAGGCATGGCCCTCCAGGTTTTTGCGGATAAGCAATGCCCGGATGTCCCTGATGGCTGAGGTGCTGATCGGCCTTTTTTCCGATTCGGCATTGCGGATAATCAGCTCAACAATCTTGTTAACCACATTCTCTTCAACTTCCCTGTTGCGGGCGTCATCTATAGACAATATGTATTGGTCACCTGGGGATAATTGGCGTTTCTTTTCAAACTCCATAGCATCCATCACCATCGGAGTAATGGCATTTTTTACCTCAGCTTCAAATCTTACCCTATCGATGGCCCCGCTGTCCAAGAACAGCTTCAATTGCTTAAACGCCGCAGCAACGTCCCTCCTTTCCAACTTCTTGTCTTCCATCAGCCTGTCCCTGATGTCAAGGATGGCATCGTTAATCTTATCGCCATTATATGAGATGCCTTTATCACTAAACATGTCTGCCAACTGCATAATCCTTGGGCCTATCAAAGAAATTGGCTTTTCTATCAGGCCAGGGAGAGAACCCAGGAATCCGAAAAAAATGCATGCCGCCATGGAAACCATGCCCTTGACCATCGCCTGGTAAGGGTATCCTGCTGCACCTTCATTTTTCTTGATACTTCCCCAGCTTTTTGCAAGAATGTGCAAGGGCATCATAGCGCCTATAGAAAGGCCAATAACATAAAACCTGCCATCGCCGCCGTTTTTGCTTTTCATATATTGGTAAAAATACTTAAATGCCTGAATGAGGAAGGTTTCTATCTCTGCTATCGGGGTAAGGGCAAATTCCTCAAGCGTTCTGCCATGGCCAGGAAGCCTTACCACATAGGTAATGCAGCCAAGCTTGGCGCGCAAATATTGCGCCAAAGCATCCATCTCCTGCGGATGAGAGGTAATGCCATGAATGAGCATGACACCTATTTTCTTCTTTTGGGCAGCAAATATATCTCTGTCCGCATCCTCCTGAACCTTCTGCTCATCAATAACAATGCTGCTTTCCTCTTGTGCCAGCAGAAGAAGCTTGTTGGTTATCCTGCTCAGTGTTTTCCTCATCCCGATGAGAAGCTTATCCTCTCGTGGAGACCATACATAAAGGACGGAGAGGTTTCCCCTTTTTACCTGCAATGATAGCTGCAGAAGCTGCTGGGAGAGCTCTCTGAGCTGGGACTTAAGCTTAAAAAATTCCGGCTGAAGATATGCCTGAGCATCCTTCACAAACCCTTCGACCCTTTTCTCATCTTTTACCAGTTCCCACACTGCCCTCTTTTTTGCTTCAATTCCGTAAGGCGTTCTTCTCCCTTGAGGGGATAGCATCTCCTTTCCTATAGGATCAAATGATGCCGGGTAAGCTCTTTTTTCCCTCCAGACCCATGCTTCCATCTCATGCAGGTTCTCGACGGATTCCACCATTATTTTTTTAAGGAGAGACTCAAAAAAATCTTCTTGCGTTAAGAGGATGAGTATCGTGTTCCTCAGCCTGGAAATCGCTTCCAGAATCGCATGCCGTCCTGGAGCCTTTTGCCGAAGAAGGGCCGCTTTTTCTTCGTGGGCTTTCCACATCGCATGGAACTCTTTGACCTCCGCTTTGATCGAATTTTTGAGTGAGGCTATCTGCGGCAGGTGCTTATGCTTCAGCAATATGCCCGCTTCCTTATCCTTAAAAATCCAGCTAAAAATGCCCATACTTCTTTTCCTCTAAGGGAGGATTATATATTACTTTCTATTTATTTTCGGCTATAATTTTACGCTCTTCTTTGGAAATAAAATTCCCAATCTCCCCAAGGGGCGCGGTATTATCCAATAGTTGGGAATTTTAAAGTTAATAAATACCGCGCATAATCAAGTTATTGGAACCCAATAATCACAAGCGATAAGGTATTTATGAACAAATAAAAATAAACAACAGATGGCCTTATCTCGGGTATACTGGAATTTTTAATTCGGAGTTGGAAAAGAGCAGACAATCTTTTGAACTACTGGCTTTTCTCTTCGTTTACCTATACACGATTCCCCTGCTTCTTTTTTCTTTCTTCCATTTTCCAGGTATCCTTTTCCAGGTGTACCTTTCCATTTATACCTTTCCGATAACAACATTTCCAGCTCTTTTCTTTAACCTATAGTTTCCTTTCACACAATCTTTATATATTAGTTAGCTTCAATCAGTATATCTGTTTTCACTTTAGAGTTTAGACAGGATGATGCAACCCCGGTTTATTACCACCACTGGGTGCAAAAACGTAACATTTTAATAGTAGTAGTGTCAATTTCCCCCGCAGAGAAGTTGATTAGCTTCTCAAAAAAAATGGGGGTGAAGGTTAATGATAGTAAAAGAAGAGTTTTTGAGCAAGTTGAGGAGATTTTTCTCGTTGAATCTCTATGAGGTCAAGATTTGGGCTGCGCTGCTGTCGAGAGGAGTCTCAACTGCAGGGGAATTAAGCGATATCGCAGATGTTCCAAGGTCAAGGAGCTATGATGTTCTTGAGACATTGGAGAAGAAAGGATTTGTCGTGATGAAGCTTGGCAAGCCGATCAAATATCTTGCTGTTCCACCAAATGAAGTTTTAGAAAGGGTCAAGAAGAATGTTACAGAGGATGCAAAAGACCAGATCAAGAGGCTTGAAGAACTGAAGAGCACTGAAGTCATCAATGAGCTTAATCAACTACATTCACAGGGTGTAGAGCTCGTCGAACCATCTGATCTCAGCGGCAGCCTGAGGGGAAGGCACAACCTCTACAATCATCTTGAACTGATGATAAGAAGCGCAGAGCAGTCTATAACCATGATGACTACCACTCAAGGTTTCATCAGGAAGGTCGAGGGGCTAAAACCTGCCTTTGAAAAGGTGAAAAAAAGAGGAGTCAGGATAAGGATTGCAGCACCTATAACCAAAGAATGCCAATCGGCTGTCAGAGACATGTCCAGCGTCGCAGAAATAAGGCATACCGACCAAAAGGCAAGGTTCTGCATCATCGACGGCAAAGACCTGGTATTCATGGTCCTGAATGATTCGGAAGTCCATCCGACTTACGATGTTGGAGTCTGGGTGAATACCCCTTTCTTTGCAAGCGCTTTAGAGGAGCTGTTTGATGCTGCCTGGAAGGGCATGAAGCCTGTCAAATAAGGCCGTATCATCTTATTTTTTTCTTTTTTAATTTTTTTTTCGAAATGTTTATTTTGTTCGAAATGTTTATAAACCTCATCATATTCCCATGGAATCATGGCAGCAATCACCCGGAATGGCGTTTCGATGGCCTGGGTGCTCAATCGTCCTCTTACCTCCAGATTTAATCTTACCTCCCGATTTAATGCTTTCTTCAATTCCCTCTTTAATATATTTTTTAATACATTCTTTAATCGGCTCTTTACTTTCTCATTTTGGTATGTCTAAGGGGCTAACCATCCCTAGACCAATGTCATCATCAACTCTTTATAGAGCATAGTTTATGGCAGCAAAACAACAAACGGGTGAAGGCACGATGATTGTAGTATTGAAATCTGGAAATACTGCTCAGGATATTGAGCATGTTTGCATGAAAATCAGGAAGATGGGATTGAGGCCGCATGTCTCCAAAGGGATAGAGAGGACCATTGTGGGAGCAATCGGAAATGAAGCGCTCCTTAAAGTGGACCAGCTCGAGGCCATCCAAATCGTCGACAAGGTTGTCCCCATCATGAAGCCTTACAAGCTCGTGTCCAGAGAATTCAGGGAAGACAACACTCACATCAAAATCGGCAATGTCACTATCGGCAGCGGAGCAATAACTGTCATCGCCGGGCCATGCTCTGTCGAAAGCAGGGAGCAGCTTCTCCAGACGGCCAGGGAAGTCAAGAAGGCAGGTGCAACACTCCTTCGGGGAGGGGCATTCAAACCAAGGACATCCCCTTACTCATTTCAGGGATTGGGCGAAGATGGATTAAAACTTCTTGCACTTGCCAGAGAGGAGACCGGATTGGGAATTGTGACTGAAGCCATGGAGCCGTCAGTTGTGCCTCTCGTAGCAAGATATGCCGATGTCATCCAGATTGGAGCAAGGAATATGCAAAACTACCCTCTTCTCAAAGCAGTGGGAAAAGTCAATAAGCCTGTGCTCCTGAAAAGGGGCTTGTGCGCAACCATGAACGAATTGCTCATGTCTGCCGAATACATCCTGTCTGAGGGGAACCATCAGGTGATACTCTGCGAGCGGGGAATCAGGACTTTCTGCGAGTTCTGCAGAAATACCCTGGATCTGAACATAGTCCCAGCAGTAAAAAAAGAAACCCACCTTCCCATCTTTGTGGATCCTTCCCATGGGACGGGGAAATATGACCTGGTGATACCTATGGCGAGGGCAGCAGTGGCCTGCGGCGCCGATGGGCTTATCATTGAAGTGCATCCTAATCCAGAAGAGGCTTCATCCGACGGAGACCAATCTTTGACTCCCAAGAATTTTGCAAAACTCATGAAAGAGCTAACACCCATCGCAAAAGCAGTGGGACGGACACTATGATTGGAAAAAAGGCCAGGAACGACCTTAGGCACCCCTCAGGGGATGCACCAAAAAACATTTTTTTCGTGAGGCACGGGGAAACAATGTGGAACCGACAGGGCCGTTACCAGGGGAGGAGCGATATCCCTCTTTCATCGAAAGGAGCGATCCAGGCAGCAAAAGCTGCACAATGGCTTTCCCATTACCCTCTGGACATGATATATTGCAGCCCGCTTAGGCGGGCATTCCGGACTGCATCGGCAATTGCAAAATTCCATCCAGCCAAGGCAGTTAAAGTGCCAGCACTCGTAGAAAGAGATTATGGAGAATGGGAAGGGCTTACCCTCAAGGAGGTAAAAAAATATCACCAGGAAATCTATAACCGATATGCTCAATCAAGGTTCAGCATACGCCCTCCTTCGGGAGAAAGCCTTAAAGACCTTACTGAGCGAATACGGCCATTCGCCAATAAGCTGCTCAAGAGCAAGGCGAGCAACATAGCAGTCGTATCCCACAATGGCCCGCTTCGAGTCCTCAAGGGAATCCTCTGCAGGCATGCAGAAGAACAAATTGCTGAAGATTCATTTGATACGGCATCAATATCAATAATCTCACTCACCAATAATCTCCCGGAATTAAAACTTTTCAATTATACGGCGCATCTTACTGGCAGGTGTTGATGTAGATGTTGAGGTAAGTGTTGATGCTGGTGTTGATGAAAATGTTGAGGCGGGTGTTGAGGGCTGAAAACAATGGAGAAAGTTCATGTGCAACTGGAAAGGAATGTTGATACCTCTTATGATATAGTGATAGGGCCGGATTTATTTGGAGGAGTGCCTCAGCTCTTATCGGAAAAGCCGCTTGGCAACCGGTATATAATAATCACAGATGCCGTCGTCAGGAAAACATTTGGGGATCGGTTTGCCGCAGCACTGCAAAGCAAAGGCATCAAAGCAGATATCCTTTCCTTTCCTCAGGGGGAAACAAGCAAAAATCTTAAGACGTATGGCCTATTGGCTGAGGGGGCGTATAAGATTGGAGCAGACCGGAAGTCTGCTATCATCGCCCTCGGGGGCGGGGTTGTTGGAGATATGGCTGGTTTTGTCGCCGCAACCTACATGAGAGGGATACCCTACCTCCAGATACCAACAACACTTCTTGCGATGGTCGATTCCTCAATCGGGGGAAAAGCAGGGGTTGACCTTTCCAAAGGGAAAAATATCATGGGTGCTTTTTACCAGCCAAAAGCAGTATTTATCGACATCAAACTCCTCAAGGAACTGCCCGCTGCCCAATTAAAGAACGGGCTTGCAGAAGTCATCAAGCATGGGCTCATCGCAGACAAGGAATTATTCTCCTCTGTGCAGAAAAACCTAAAAAAAATCTTTGCAAAAAATGAGGGCGTGCTTCTCGATATTATCAAGAGGAATTGTGAGATCAAAGGGGCCATCGTCCAGGAAGATGAGCGGGAGCAAGGGAAGAGGGCGCTTGTCAATTATGGGCATACGGTCGGGCATGCTCTTGAGGCGATAACTCATTTTAAGAAGTTTTTCCACGGTGAAGCGATCTCTATTGGGATGGCGGCTGCCGGAAGGATTGCGATGCATTCGGGCATATTCCCCAAGCCATCACTTGATGCACAAAACAACCTTCTGAGAGAAGCAGGACTTCCTGTCCAAATCCCTCCAGGGATATCAATTGATGGAATGATCGAGCTTACGCACCAGGACAAAAAAACTGTTGATGGAGCTATCAGGATGGTGCTCTTAAAAAGCATCGGAACAGCAATATCCGGGGCATCTGTTTCCGACACCCTGCTCAAAAAGGCATTGAGTGAAATACAAATGACGAGCTGAGCCACATGATATGCGTGCCTATCACCGATTTTTCACCTAACACATTCTCCAAAAACATCAGTGAAGCAGCTTCCCTTGGAGATATTATTGAGCTGCGGCTGGATTTTCTCGGGAAACACCCTTTTCCCCCTGCCCGGGAATTCAGGAAGAAGCCAATCATCGCTACGGTCAGGAAAAAATCTGAGGGTGGAGCATCTGGCCTGCCGATTGGGCATCGGCTGAAGCTCTATCGGGAAGCGATATCCAGAGGTGCGGCATATGTGGATATTGAGCTCTCTTCTCCGGAGCTGCTTGAACAATTGCTGCCTGACCTGCAATCTTCAAGAACCAAGGTTATCCTGTCATTCCACGATTTTCACAAGACTGACCTTCAGCGCATGATGGAAGCATATGAATTCATGACTCAATCATATAGGCATAGAGCGAAGGTAAGCGGGCCGGAAAAATCATATAAGCCATATAAAATTCCAAATACCTTCAGGCCCGAAGCCGTCAAGCTTGTCGGTTTCGCACGCACTATCACTGATAATGCAGTTGCCTTTAAGATACTCGAAAGGGCACGAAAGGACAGAGTCAAGGCCATCTCTTTCTGCATGGGGCGCTTTGGAGAGAGCAGCAGGATACTCTGCCCCTTTTTCGGATCCTGGCTGACTTATGGGGCATTGCCATCAGGAAAGACATCTGCTCCAGGGCAGCTCAAAGCTGATGCCCTTAAAGATGTCTTCAGGGTGAATGCTCTCCGAAAGCCAAAATTATTCGGGCTCATCGGCAATCCGATTGCGCAGAGCAAAGGCTATCTCTTCCATAATCAGGCCTTCAAAAGCAGGCATCTCAATGCAGCCTACGCCTCTTTTTTAGTCGATAACCTCTGGGATTTTATGGGAACATTCTCCCCGATGCTTTCCGGATTCAGTGTCACCATCCCTTACAAAGAAGAAATAATCGGCTATTTAGACAGGATTGAGCCCCATGCCAGAACTATCGGAGCAGCAAATACTGTCATCAATGAGGGGGGCAGACTCATCGGCTATAACACTGATTATATCGGTGTGGCAAAAGCATTAGGAGAAAAAATATCCCTAAATGGGAAATTTGCCCTGGTGTTGGGAGCAGGAGGAATAGCAAAAGCTGCCTGTTATGCGCTGAGCAAAGGAGAAGCAACTTTTGCAATCTCCAACAGGACTTTTTCCCGTGCAAAGGAGCTGGCAGAGCGCTTCGGGGGAAGAGCCTTAAAACCCGGGGAAGCCAAGAGGCTGCGTAATGTCGATATCATCATCAACTGCACTTCAGTGGGAATGGCCCCCAAAACAGAAAAAACCATACTCTCCCGTTCAACCCTCAGGCGCATCAGCCATCGCCATACTCTCGTTTTTGATACTGTCCACAATCCAGAACACACAAGATTATTAAAGGAAGCGGAAAGCCTTGGCTTAAACACCGTTTCGGGGAAAAGGCTTTTTACTCTCCAGGCAGTCGAACAGCTTCATCTCTTTACCAGGAGCTTCAGGAGGAATACCGCATGAAACTTATCGTTGAGCAGACCATATCACTTCAGGGAGAGATAACTATCCCTGGGTCAAAGTCCCACACCATCCGGGCAGTCATCATCGCATCTCTTGCTGAAGGGAAGTCCACCATCAGGAACCCCCTCTCTTCAGATGACACGCTGGCTGCGGTGCATGCCTGCCGGGCATTGGGGGCGCAGATAAATACCGATTCACCCCATGAGTGGACTGTCGAGGGATTCGGGAAAAATCCCAAAAAACCAGAAGGTCCGATCAACCTGCAAAATTCGGGAACTTCCCTGCGGCTGATGTCGGGAGTGATCGCTGCATTATGCGATTTTGAGGTTGAGCTTGATGGAGATGAATCTCTGAGGACAAGGCCCATGCAGCCTTTGCTCACCTCGCTGAACCAATTAGGCGCTGAAGCATTCACCCTCAAGAACAATGGCCTTTGCCCTCTCCACATCAAGGGGAAGATGAAGGGGGGGAAAACTTCAGTAAGCGGAGTAACCTCACAGTTTGCCTCTTCATTGCTCATCGCATGCCCTCTTCTACCTGAAGATACTGAAATTTATGTCTTCAAGCCCAATGAAGTCCCCTACATCGATCTTACCCTCGCATGGCTCAAAGAGCAGGGAATAAAAGTTGAAGGGAAATCAGACCATAGCTACTTTAAGGTGTTCGGGAACCAGAAGTATAAACCATTCACCAAGCCAATCCCAGCAGACTGGTCATCGGCTGCATTTCCAATGGTGGCAGGCGCTATCACCCAGTCAAACATCCTCATCAAAAACCTTGACATCAATGATGTCCAGGGAGACAAGGCAATTGTTGATTATATCCAAAGGATGGGGGGTTCAATCTCGATTGAGAAATTGGGCCTGAGGATTATCGGCAAGCCTTTACATGGGGCAGAGCTCGACATCAACAAGACCCCGGATGCACTGCCTGCATTAGCAGTCCTTGGCTGCTTCGCCCAAGGCACGACCACTCTCTACAATGTTCCCCAGGCAAGAATCAAAGAAACTGACAGGATAGCAGCAATGGCAGAAGAGCTTGCTAAATTAGGGGCGGACATCAAGGAACGGGATGAGGGGCTCGTCATCCACCAAAGCAAGCTTGTCGGCAACAAAGCCAGGGGGCATGGCGACCATCGGATCGTCATGGCATTAAGCCTCGCCGGGATGAATGCGCAGGGAAAGACCGAGATAACAAATGCAGAGGCAATCAGCGTAACCTTTCCAGGGTATATCGAACTTATGAAATCTTTAGGTGCAAAGTTTGAGCTGGCGTAAATGATACAACAAACAAGAAAATTTCAAAAATCATAATAAATTGTGAAATCTTATTTAGTTCATAAAGTTTTATACTTTATAAACAATGAAAAAATCTTCAGATGAAGCAGGCACAAAGAAAAAAATCATAGGCATCATCGGCGGAACGGGGCAGATGGGCCAATGGTTCAAACGATTGTTCGAGGGTGAAGGCTATCCCGTGCTTGTTTCGGGAAGGAGCACTCCTTTAAGCTTTGAAGATTGCGCGAAGAAAAGCGATGTTGTCATCATCACTATCCCTATCGATAAAACTGTCGATATAATCAGGCGCATCGGGCCACTGGTGAAAAAAGAAGGGCTGCTGATGGACCTGACTTCCATCAAAAAAGAGCCTGTCGAGGCAATGCTCCAGCATTCCTCTTCTGCAGTTATCGGGACACATCCCATGTTCGGGCCAAAGATAAAAAGTTTCAAGAACCAGACAATTGTACTTTGTCCGGCAAGACCCAACAGCTACCTGCCATGGCTGATGGCAATATTGGAAAAGCATCAGGCGCTGGTCAAGATCTCAACGCCGGAGGAGCATGACCATATCATGTCCATCGTCCAGGGAATAACCCATTTTACCTCTATTGTCGTGTGCCATTCGCTCAAGGACCTTGGCGTCCCCATCCCTGTGACCGAAGAGTTCAGCAGCCCGATGTACAGGGTGTTTATGGACATGATGGGGAGGATCATGAGCCACGATCCAAACCTGTATGCCGATATCGAAATCATGAATCCAGCAAATCCGCATGCGCTCAGGATTTTCCTGAAGAATGCTGAGCAGCTCCTCAAGACCATCGAAGCAAAGGACAAAAACTCTTTCAACTCTTTTTTCAAGGAGGCATCAGACTATCTTGGCGATTTCAAATATGAGGCAGAGCATTATTCCACGATGCTCATCCACTATCTTGTTGAGCGGGGCAAGAAATTATGAAGGGCATGACGATAGCGACGTTAGGGCCGGAAGGGACATTCAGCCATGAAGCTGCATTAAAGTTTAATGGGGACTCGACCATCCTTTTCCAGAAAACAGTCTGGGATGTCTTTGATGCGGTGAACCGGAACAATGCAGAGATGGGCGTCGTTCCATTGGAAAATTCCGTGTCCGGGAGTGTCGGCCTAACCCTTGATGCCCTGATGGAGTTCAACCTCGAAATTGTCGGGGAAGCCATCCTCCAGGTGAGGCACCATCTCGCAGGCTTAGGGAGCCTGAAGACTATCAGGACACTTTATGTGCAGCAGCATACTTATGAGCAATGTGAGAAATTCATCAGGGAAAATCTTGCCCATGCTGAGCTTAAGATTACCGGCTCGAATGCTGATTCTGCGAAATCCATCTCTGGGGTTTCCGATACCTCGGTTGCAGCAGTAGTCCCTTCCCTTGCTATCCCTGTCTATAAGCTGCATGAGATCAAATCAGGGATACAGGACCATGCTTTCAACACGACACGATTCATTGCCATCAGCAAAACACCCAATAGCTGCAGCATACATGGCCGCAATAAAGACGACAGCAGCAATAATCATAGGACGTCGCTGGCTGTCCATCCTTTTGAGGGAAAATCAGCGGACAAGCCAGGCGTGCTTTATGGCATGTTAGGAAGCTTTGCCAAAAGAAGCATCAATCTCACCAAAATCGAATCAAGGCCTTCCAAAGGGAAGCTTGGCGATTATATATTTTTTATCGATATCGAGGGCAACAGCAACGACAATAAAATAAAAGAAGCGGTTGCAGAAATAGAAAAAGATATGTCAGTGAAGGTTCTCGGGAGCTATCCCCGGGCATATTGAGATTCCCGAGAGCGTTAAAGGCGGGGAGCAGGAATACTTCAAGCACACCTTTCAACCATCCTTAAACACCATGGACACCACAGCAATCAAAAAAATAATTTCAGGACTACACACCTATGAGCGGAAGGTGCTCCCTCTTTTAGAAAGATACTCTTCTCTATCCGACCTTGCCACCCAATCCGGGCTCCAGGAAGTTGAAGTGATGAGGGCTCTGCAATGGCTGGGGAATAAAGGCATTGCGGCCTTGCGGGAAGAAACAAAACAGCTCATCAGCCTGGGCAGGAATGGAGAGAGGTACAAAAAAGAAAAACTTCCCGAGATAAGGTTTTTGGGGGCCCTGGATGCTCTTGGCAGGGAGGCAGCATTGCCTGAGGTCGTGAAAAAGGCAGGAATCGAGGAAGAGGAAGTTCAGATATGCCTTGGAGTGCTCCGGCAGAAGGCTGCAATCCACATCAGGCAGGGGAGCAAAGACAAGAAAGAGCTCTCTGTCACGCTTACTCCCCAAGGAGAGAAACTTCTGGAAAAAGAAACGCTGGAAGAGCAATTCCTTGCCATGGATTTTCCCCTTGAGCTTTCCGGGCTTAAAGCCGAAGAGCTCTTCGCGTTCGAGCAGCTGAAAAAAAGAAGGACAATCGTATCATTAGAGACAAAAAAATGGAAATTTGCATCTCCTACCCCTTTGGGGAAAGATATCCTCTCTGCCGGGATGAGCAAAGAAATCGGAGAGCAGAGCGCAGACAGGCTGACTCCCGCATTATTGGCTTCAGGGACATGGGAAAAAACACAGTTCAGGCGATATAATGTCGCTATCAACGTCCCAAAAATATCCGGGGCACGAAAGCACCCTTATGCACGTTTCCTTGACATGATCCGGGAGAAATTTATCTCTTTGGGATTTACTGAGATGATCGGCCCTCTGGTCGAGACCGAATTTTGGGATATGGATGCATTGTTCATGCCCCAATTCCATTCTGCCCGGGACATCCATGGGGCATATTTTATCAAAGAGCCAGCTTATGGGGAGATCCCCCCAGACATTGCCGAGAGGGTGAAAGGGGCTCACGAAAGGGGAAAAGGAACATTGAGCAAGGGATGGAATTATGCCTTTGACCTGCAAAGGACAAAGAGGAATATCCTTAGGACACAAGGGACTGCACTGTCAGCCCGAATGCTCGCTTCTCCCGCATTAAAGATACCTGGGAAATATTTCTCTATCGCAAGGTGCTTCAGGCCGGATGTCATCGACGCGACACACCTGCCAGATTTCAACCAGGTTGAAGGCATCATCATCGACGAAGGGCTGAATTTCCAGCACCTCAAGGGCATACTACGCATGTTTGCGGAAGAGTTTGCCCAAGCAGAAAAAATCAAGATCAAACCAGGCTATTTCCCCTTCACCGAGCCGTCAGCCGAAGTCATGGCAAAACACCCTGAGCTTGGGTGGATCGAATTGGGCGGTTCAGGAATCTTCAGGCCAGAGGTCGTCAAGCCACTCCTCGGGAAAGAAATCCCGGTCCTTGCATGGGGCATCGGCATAGACAGGATAGCGATGTTCAATCTTGGGATCAAAGATATCAGGCAGCTGTTCTCCCCCGATATCCGGTTTTTAAGAGAGGCGAAAGCGTGGAGTTAAAATGCCAACCATAACCTTTTCATTACGGGACCTGCAGGAGCTAGTCGGCAAAAAAATCCCTATCAAAGATGTTGAGAAATTCGTCGAGTACGGCAAAGGGGAGATGAAAGGCTATCAACAGGAGACAGATGAAGTTACGGTTGATTTTGATGATACTAACCTGCCTTACCTCTGGTCTGTCGAAGGTGCAGCAAGATTGATCCGCGGCCTGCTCGGGGCGCAGAAAGGGTTCTCAAAGGTTTCGCTCAAAAAGGGAGGCTTCAGCATCAATGTTGAAGATTCTGTTAGAGGGGCCAGGCCGTTCATCGCAGGGCTTGTTGCGAAAGGAAAGAAAATAGATGAGGCATTGCTCAAGCAGCTCATCCAGCTTCAGGAGAAGCTCTGCGATTCTTATGGAAAAAAGCGAAGCAAGGTTGCCATGGGGATATACCCCTGCGATAAAATCACTTTTCCGGTGACCTACCGGGGCATAAAGCCAAAAACCCTCAAATTTGTCCCTTTGGACCTTACCAGGGAGATGGACCTCGGGGAAATATTAGAGCAGCATCCTAAAGGGAAAGAGTATGCATCCCTCTTACAAGGAAAACCGCTTTATCCTGTGCTCATCGACAGCAAAGGAGCAGTCCTCAGTTTTCCCCCCATCATCAATTCTGCGAACACCGGGAAGATTGAGGCGGGTGATGAGCATATTTTTGTCGAGGTCACCGGGACTGATCAAGCATCGATGCAGCTTTGCCTGAACATCGTTGCCTATGCCCTGTCTGACAGGGGTTTTGGGATCTATGGGGTCGAAGTCAACTACGGGAGCCGTGCTTCTCTAACCCCCCTGCTCAAAGAAAAAAAAAAAAAAGTGGTTCAGGAAGATGT
>JACPBU010000109.1 GCA_016180165.1 Candidatus Woesearchaeota archaeon
TGAGAATACGTCCTCTAATAAAACCTGCGCCCACGGGAATTTTTTCAGGAATTCTGCCTTCCTTTCCTGCTCAATGGCAGCCAACATTTCAGTTGGTGCGAAAGGGCTAAGCTTGATAATATGTGCTGGAGGGACAATCTCGCTTACTGTCAGGTGTTTCTTTTCTAAGTCTGCAATGTTGTTATACACCAGCGTATAGGACTTGCGCAATGCCTTCGCGATACCTCTTATAGTAAATGACCTTTCAGGAGCGGTGAGCAGCAGCTTCATGATTTCGATTTGTGTTTTCGTTGCCATTTTATTATACTAATTGTAATACCAGTTGATACCGATTGTAGGTTATATTTAAATGTTTCTCTCGTTGGGGGTAAAAGGTGGAACCTCCCTTTTCCATTTCTTGTCGATTCAAAAAATTAGAATATTTACTCCTAGTAAGTAATAAAACCGCCCCAGACCGGAGGTGGACAAAACGTCCACGCCCCCCTTAACGTTGTCAAACTATCGCTTTAGATATTGTCCGGGTTTATTAATTTTTTGATTTTGTTCCGGTCTTTCTGGAGTTTTATCCATTTTCCTTGGAATATGTTTCATCCATTCTTGGATTTCCTTAACCTGACCCGTGGGCAGATCAGCAAAGGGGAGTATTTGGAAAAACTCAGCTTGCTGGAGCCGGAGGGGATTAGAAAGATTGTGGATATTAGAGATTGAAGTTTCGACCGAAAACTTTAAAATAACGTTTAGATTATCTATTTTCCAAAAAAGAGGTGATAGAGGCAGATGCCAGTGAGATCACCTCTTGGCTCATTCTGGTTCTATCGCCGGAGGAAGAATGGTAAATGAAATGTTGGTTTTGCTAATTGCGGGGATTCTTCTATTGGTCCCACCAGCCACAATAAACCGAATTGTGGGTATTATTATTTCAATTTTTAGTGGCTTGATGTTAATTTTCGCTCAAAATGCAATCATTGACATTGCAGGAGATGCTGCCATTGATGCAGCCCAAGAGTTAAATCTTGTCAACATACCAGACGGTTTTTGCCCGGCTTCTTTTAATAGAATGGATTATTGTGTTGAATTTGGACTCGATAAAGGAGAGATTACTGGTCACGCATTTTTGAGTGATGCCCCCTCCGAGTATGTGAATCTTCGGTTTGAAACCAAAGATAAACTTATGACCTGTAAATTGACCAAAGGTGTAATGTGTAATTTTGCTGAAGTTAGGTCTGCTAAAGATTTGAAAATCTCTCTAACAGACAAGACCGGGAACGTTGTGTTAACCCTCAGTCAGCTTAAAAGGGAAGTTAAGGGAATATCCAAGGCCCTTGGCTTTTGGAAAGTTATCAAGAAGATAAAAGTTAAATAACACCATTGGGGGGATTATACATGATTGAAAGAAGTAAACGGGAAGATATGATCCTCTCCATACTGGAGATGATATATAAAAGAGATAAGCGATTTAGTGAAGACACTCTTTTTGAAAAAATAATGTATGGTGGCAGTTTTAAACTTTCTGATGGACAGGCCAAAATTATTTACAATTATCTTAAAAAATGGAGGTATATTGAAAAAGAGAAAGAATATATCAATCTTCTCGACAAAGGCATTGAATTTATTAGAGATGCTCATTTTAAGAATAGGCAACTATCTATTCAAGAAGAACAAACAAAAATTCTCAAACACACAAAAATAGTCTATATCGTGTTGGCTATTTTGGCTTTCTTATCACTCGTGATTACTTTCATAAGTGTTAGGTGCCAACTATCAGGAAGCTCATGAATCGAGCCTTACTCTTCTCACATATTCCCTAGCGATTTCATATTTTGACTGAAGGACATTTTTTGGATTAATCTCAACAATTGGGGGTAGCCAGTGCATCCCATCTGTTTTTTGGTTCCATACAACTCCTACTGGACGTTTTGGTTTAATCAACCTATTTTCATCGATTTTATCTCCGTCTTCGAAAATATCCAAATGGCTCTCATTCGGCTTGCTTATTACTATGTGTGGCATTATTCCAGACTCACCTTTCTTCAAGCGATACATCATGCCAATAATCTCGCCTCTGGAATCTTTCCTAACTACTCCCTTGACCCTCTGTCCATCAATTATAAAGTCAGATTTTTCTGTTACCACACTGCTAGGAATTTCAATACCTATAATAATCCTTCCTGAGGATTTATTAGTAGTTACTTCCACCATGCTTAGTCTACCTTTCCCGTCCTTTTTTCCGCCTTTCCGAACCCCCATTTATTACTTGCCCCTTCTTTCTCTATATTACAATGGATGAAAGCAACCCCCGGATTTCCTACCATCAGTTAATGGAGCAAGCCAGGAGGCAGAGAGCAGAATTTCTTTATCAACACCTCTGCCGGGCGATCGCTTACATCAGAAACAGATTGGAAGATATTACTGAGCTTATCCACAATTCAACCAAAGTTGATTCCATTGATACGTCAGCATTGACCGGCTGGGAAAACCGCCAGGCATTGATGCAAAGGCTTAAAAGAAATTACGAAACTGAGAGGTAACCATGGGCGTGGCAAAGGAGTTTACTTGCAGGAAATGCAGGAAACGATTCGTCAGGGAAGTAGAAGAAGATAGTCAACGCTCTATGGATGCATTCTCAGCGCTTTGCAAAGATTGCCTGAAATATCCTTATTGAGGGGGTTGACCTGTCCATTCAATCTTGGCGCATATAATGGATGTAAGGAGTTAGCGTGAGCCATAAACGGGACAAAATGAGAGATGAATCCAGAGGAAGGTGCAAGAAATGTGGAAAGGAATTCGACCGCAGACGAGGCGAGATTAACAGATTTGCAAAACTTTGCAAGTGCTGCATGGCAGAATATTTTTGAGGTGGGACAATGGGAGACGGAACAGAAAAAATACAGAAAAAATTCAGGGAGGGTGGAAACATGCCAGAAGAACTAACGCAATCAAAGATTGAGCAGCTTAACAAGATGCCGATAGTGGAATCATTCGTCACGAAAAGCGACGACGGCAAGTGGGTAATCCACAAGACCACGATAACCTCAATCAAATCCATCAACTACTACAAGAAAATGCTTGAGGGAGGCTGGCAAAATGAAGATTCTCGAAGGGTTAAGTAAACTCTACCACTTGGCCTTTCCCTGGAAGAAAAGGGAGCAGGAGTCAAAGGCAAGGCTAAGCGCTCTGGAAGAAGAGCTTCTGAAGGAGAAGAAAAAGTCAGACCAAATCAGGAAGCAGGCCCAGGAAAAAGAAAGCAGGATTCAGGATTACGAAAGGAAATCGGTTCAATATGCGGCAGGGCGTGAGGAAAATAAACGACAGGAGGAAAGAAAGATGGAAAACGCCATGGTTGTCAGGAATAATCAGAGTTTGGATGCTTCAGTTGAGGAAGCAAGGGTTGCTGCAAACTACCACCTGCAAAGGTTTGACGGCATAAAACAAGACGGGCAGAGGGGAGATGCAAAGTTTGTTGCCATCTACAGCATGCTCAAGTATCTTGAAACCTTTGAGGGAGAAGTAAGAACTTCTATCGCTTCAGACCAGTTCAGGGAATTGGGCCAGCAAAATGAAGGTGTAGTTCAGGCAGCCCAGAGCCTAAGCAGCTCCGTGCAGGCACAAGATGCCAGAAAATACATTTCAGGAGTAGCTGGGTTAGTGGCGCAAGCAGTTGATACTGCCGGAACTGCCATCAAAGCGGAAGCTATCAAGAAAGGAGATTACGAAGCTTACCGAAGGCAAGTCCCGGATGAAGCTGTTTTGCTGATTAAGCAGGGCCTTGCCGGCGTTCTTGGCAATGGCAACTCTAAGAAGTAGATGGGTGCTTGACCATGAACCGGACAAGGTGTGAGGAGATTATTGCCTCTTTCAGAGAAAGGGCAAAGCATTATCAGGGTTTGCAGCAGGGCAGGGAGCTTTCCCTCGAAGAGCTGCAAGGCATGAAGAAGGAATACCTGAACTTCACGAAAGGGCTTTTGCAGGCTCTTAACGAGCAGGAAAGGGAAACCTTTGACATTCAGGGCATAAAGAAGCTCTTCCGCAATTCAGGCCTGAATAAGGAGGAGCTGAGTGATGATCAGCTTGACGAACTGCTGGAAAGTGCCTCTGATAAATACTCTCCAACAATCGAGGCAAAGGGAGAAGTCATCGAAGCAGAATATCAGCCAGAGCCTGCCTCAAGAGAGCAAGCTGGAGAAAAAGCACCCCAATATCTTGATGGCCTCCTGCAAAGGCTTAATGGAATTGAGAAAACCCTCCAGACCTATTCAGCCAGGCAGGGTGAAGCCCAGGAGAGGATGGCATCAGTGCTTGAACAGCTCGGAGAGGGCTACAAAACCCTTAGCGAATCGATAAGAAAACAGCAAAACCCAACATCAGCATTCCTCGATACGCTGATTCAATACGTCTCAAACGTTGAAGTGACTGCAAAAGTGAACTTCGACAAGGCAAGAAAATGAAGCAAAGCTCGCGCCTTAAAAGGCTAAAAAGAATTTCAAGCGCCCTCTTAACCAGAGTTACCGGAAGGATTAACCGGATTGAGCATAAAATAAGGGCATTGGAAAAGCTCTTTTCAAGAAAACAGCTCATGCTGGCAAAGCTCGACAGCAGGATTAGGCAGAGGAAAACAATTGCAAGAGCGCTTTCGGGAAAGGTTGGAAGGATAAGGAAGCTGATGGAGGATTCAGCGGAGCTTCAGGCGTTGAGGAACGAAAATTCAGGCCTTGTAAAAGAAAACAGGGAACTCAGCGCCCAAATCAGTGAAACAAAGCAGAATGCCGAAAGGGAAAACAACGGCGTTATTGACGGGATAAAGCATAGCTACCCAAGATTTCCCGATGATGCCATTCAAAGGCTGGAGATTGAAAGGAATGTAGCAAGGTGGCTGATGAAGCAGAATAATGGCACATTTCAGATAAGCAACGTCCTAAGGGAGATTGAAAAGCTCTATCCAACAAGCCTTAAGCCAGAAGAGCGGGTAAAGATTGTTGACGAAGTGAAATCATGGATTGAAAAAGATCCCCTATGCAGAATAGCTAGTTCAGAAGATGGGATTAAGCACTATTCGTTCATTTGAGGGAGTGGAAACATGAAAACAAAAAACCTGATGTTAACCGGAATCCTATTGCTTTTGCTGTCTGGTTTAGTGCACGCTGGCATTATTGACGAGATGAACACCCAGCTTACTGACCAGGAGAAGCAGGATTTGGCAGCCTCAATCAGCCCCATCGCCAGGCTCATTGCCATTCTTCAATATCTTGCAGGTGCAGTAATCGTTTTGGGCTTTATTGCAGCAGGCTACACTTACTACAAAGGTGATCCCGCAAGCAAAAGAGAAACCCTTAACAGAATAGGCGCGGTTATTATCGGCTCAATCCTTGTCTTCGGAGCGGTGACGATTGCAAGGCTTTTGGGGTTGGGTGGGTAAACGTGCCTTGGCTCATTTTGCTCTTAGCGTTAGCTTTCTCAGTCCCTGCCAGTGCGGATGCACTGAGCTTCGGTAACTGCGAGAAATTCAATCTGAAAGACTGCGATGGCATCAGGCAGGTTGGTGCAACAGAGCAGCAGCAGAGGCCTTTCCTGCTTGGGCTTTTGAGGGCAAAGGACGACAAGCCTATTCACAGCTTCATCCATGACTGGAATACTGTGCTTTCATTCAATGAAATTCCTTACGCCTTAGTGCCAGAGAGCCAAAACACCATAGGGGATGCATGGATTATCATAACTTCGGTAATGCCCAGCGTCCTCTATGGTTCTTCTCTTTTCATCAACAGCACAGGAGAAGTCCAAACTAATTTTGGGTACAAGCTTTCAAAGCCCCCAACGTATTTCAACGGGGCTTGGGATGCGTGCAGCAACAACCCTCCAGAAAGCAACGGCGACTGTAGGACTGAATATCCATCGAATAAAGATTTATCCCTCCTCAATGTTTACCTTAATGGGAAGAAAATAGGAAATAAAACAATTGCCCTATTCAACACCACCCAGAGCTCAAATACATTCACTTCTAACCTTGTGGTTGTCAATGAGATTGAAAGGAAGCACTTTAATTGGCAGAGAGGTGATTGCTGCCAATGCAGACG
This sequence comes from Candidatus Woesearchaeota archaeon, assembly GCA_016180165.1. GTDB lineage: Archaea > Nanobdellota > Nanobdellia > Woesearchaeales > JACPBV01 > JACPBV01. The sequence goes on from JACPBU010000109.1 coordinate 6,069, forward strand.
ATGCTGCTGGAGATTCCGCAAGGTCACCCAATGCGGGAACGATTGCGGGAAATGCGGTTGCGAAGCCTACAGGCAGAGATGTGCCTCCAGCTACACGGACTATTTTCAAGACACCCTTTCACTATCTGCCTCAAAAGAAGGCGCTCTTGAAGCACCCTTGGCATCAAAGCCTCAAATACTCTTTGATGAGTCCGCAGCAGAAGCCTACCTTTTCCTGAACTCAAGCGGGATAGAAAGCTATACCCTGGCACTGAATAACATTGAGCTTTTTAGAGAAAAGGCAAATTACGGATACAACTTTACTTATGATCCCCTTAATGTCCTCGTAGCACAAGCACATGATGCTTCAAAGCTTAAAGGCAATGTTTATGCAGAGTTGGAAACCAACGGGGATGAGGACAGAATTAAATTCCAGTTATTTCCTCAATCCCAATACTTATGCAGTTTAATGATAAAATCCTTTTTCGTTTCGAATGCAACGGAATGCGAAGTTGCAATTCTCCCGGAGACTGAGCTTTCCATTGAAACTGACCATTTTGTTTACCTTCCCAACGAGACAATAACAGCTGCCATTAGCATCGGCTCATCAGTTAACACATCAAACGACAGGATAGAGGTAACCTATGGCAAACTCAAAGCCAATATTACAGGCTCTTCCACAATCTCAATCCCAGTGAACAGGGACATCAACCTCATAACAGCGGAGTTCAGGAGCGACCTGACTCATCAATCTGCAAAGGCAGAAAAGACGATAAGCGTCTTTATTGGAAGGAAGCCAATTTATTACGTTCAAGTTTTATGGTTTACTTTATTCTTCCTGATTATACTTATCGGAATGTGGCATTTCACTTTAAGGTCTTTTGGAGAAAAAGAAGAGATATACCCTTAGGCGACAACTAAGGTTATGGTAAGCGGGTGTAACGGAACCTCAAAGTGCCATCGGCTCTCATCGTTATAATCAGGCAATACTCTTGAGATATTCAATAATTTTATAAAATTAGGGGTACTCCCGTTTATGATGATACAACGTGTTTATTGTGATGACCGCATGATTGGCTGGCTTACCGAATCCGAAGAAAAACAAAAAGCAAAACCCGAATTTGCTACCTTCCCCATTGAACGAAAAAGGTTGACGACCGCATCGATATGGTGGGATAGGGGACAGGCTTATCATACATGGGCATTTAGGGCGAATCAGCTTGCTTCTATGGGAAATAAGCTCATAGCTGTATGCGAAGAAGAAATGAAGAGAATTTTATCAATAGCCAGCTCAATCCCTTTTTATACTGACCGCGAACATTATCAAGGTCAGTTCATAGCAAACCCCTTATCGGGCCCACCATGGAAGGTTGGAGAAATTTATTTTGAAAGCTTTACTTATAAAGCAGACTTCGGCAGAAATTCATTCACCGTTCTTCATGAAGGGAAACCATTTGACATAGATGCCTACCATTATACTTTTTCTGGAAAAGGATTTATAATTGACAAAGATTTTTTTGAGGGATATCTAACCAAATATTTTCAACAAGTAGTTAAAGCAGAATTTATTGAAAAATGGACCGTCTTTGGTACGTGTGGTCGTGAATGGCTTGAGGCAAGAGATTATGTTAGAATACCCGGCATGTATAAGGTTCGACCCCGCTATCTCGATGACAGTGTTGAGGACGAAGATGTTGAAATTGATATAATCCCCGACTACGGAGATGGTCAATATCGTTTAAGCCGGTATACCATCCCAAATCCTGCTCGGATCGGAGATATTAATATTCCTGAGTTTACAGCAACACCACTTAGGAAATAAGTGCTCCCTCTTCATTACCTTGAATTTACCGGCCTGTAATTTTCCTTCTTATGATGTTCACGAAAACGGTTTCAGTGATTTTAAATCTCTTACTAGTCCTACCCCTATCCTCCGCCCTCTCCCTCGTTGACGACCCCACATCCTGCGAAGCCACAAAGTGGTACAAGCCCTCAACATGGTTTCCCTGTTTGCCGGACAAGGCAATACAGCATAACCTCAACAGCCTTTACCATCCCGCATTTGTCTTTGAGACTTTGCTCACACGCTTATCCATCTTAAGCTTTGATGCATCAGCCCTAACGCCTTTCTGGGTTAGGATGAACTATGTTGCAGGCATTATTTTCATCATAGCGATGCTCTATACCGGCTATCTTTTATTGTTCTCCTCAATTGATGCGTCGAAAAGGGCAGCTTCCAAAAAACAGCTCTGGAACTTGTTTCTCATAATAGTTTTTTCCAACCTCAGCCTAAGCATAGCATTGCTCATTCTGGAGCTTGCCAACCTCCTGGCAAGGCATTTCTGGACTTCTCTTTTGCAGGAGGAAATAGCCTCTCAAAGCATGATAAGCATTATCTTTTCAGTTCAGCCAATATTGTCCATCTTTTATTTTCTTATTTTCCTGATTTTTGGCATTCCTTTGCTGGTCAAGATGATTGCAAGGATCATTTTGCTCATCTCCTTCCTTGTATCTTTGCCAATTCTGGTTACCCTAAACTTTTTCCTCCCAACCAAGCGATTTGGCCGGCATTTCCTGAAGCTGTTCATAATCAACGCCTTTTTTCCGGTTCTTTGGACTCTTGTTTATGTATTCGGCAAGATTGTTGTTTCCATAGTAGCCGGAGGAGCAATACTGGCAAATGACCTTGCCCAGGTGCTGGTCTTTGCTGGTTGTTTGTATCTCAATAATCACCTCTACAAAAAACTGGCTTTCAACATTAGCCTAAAAGAAGTTGCGCAGAAAACAATAGCAACAGGAGCTAAGCTCTGGAGGGCGGCTAAAGTCGCGGGGGCTTTGGCAGGGTAATCGTTCAACAATTCCCCGAAACTGCAAATTATCCGAGATTCATAATGAAATGGCATCAAGTTTTCCCCCTTGCAATAGTCACGTTTCTATTAGTTCTACCCCTATCGCATGCCTTATCTCTCGACGATGAGCCAGAAGAATGCCAAAATGCAGAATTTATGAGCCCGTCTACTTGGGTTTCTTGTGGTCTAGCCAAAACCTACCAGAGCATCATTGACTTTCTTGTAACCCCAATGGAGCAGATTACAGAAACTTTTGGAAGATTGATGATGCTTGACATCCATTTCTCATATTTAGGCCCCTATTGGGCAAGATTCAGCTACATTGCCTCTGCCCTCGTAGTGTTGTTGCTCATCTACGCCGGTTATTTGATGCTCTTCGGGGCAATTGATGCCGAAAAGAGAAGAGCGGCAAAGAAACAGCTCATTGACCTTCTCTACATTATCTTTTTCATAAACATAAGCCTCCTGCTTGGATGGCTGCTCTTGCAGTCATTTAACGGGCTTCTCGCGTTCATCTGGAAATCATTTCTCAACGAGAAAATTGTGGATATGCCCCTGAGCAAGATTATCATTAATGCTGGCTCTACCCTGCTCCTTGCTGTTCTCTACCTTATCGTTTTCATCTTCATTGGGATTCCGTTCTTCCTGAAAATTATAACACGGCACTTGGTTGTAATGATATTGCTTGTCACGCTTCCAATCACTATCATTCTCTACTATTTTACCCCCACAAAACCATACGGGAGAAAACTCCTTGAGCTGCTTGCCATCAATATTGCATTTCCATTTATCTGGATGCTCATATTTGCCATGGCCAAAGTAGCTGTTAATGTAATAGAAGCAACTTTCCTTCCCATCAGCTTTGGAACTTTGCAGTTTCTCTCCCTAACAGCAGCTCTGTATGCCAACAACAAGCTCTACAAAACTATTGGCTTAAACTTTGATATCGCATCTCCTGTCACGGAAACCATTCGCTCTGTAAAGTCAGTTTACAGGCAGATTCCCCCCGGAATGAAAAGCGACTTTCAGAAGTTCCGAGAGAGATGGAAAGAACGAAGCTGGAGGAAGAAAGAATTTTCCTACAAGGACTATCGTGATCCCATAGGGGACGCTGTCGAGAGGTGATTGCAATGTACGAGATTCCAAAAAACCTCAACAAATACGAAGATGAATTTATCCCTTTTGTTAGATGGAACTTCCGGCAGTTTGTTTATTTCCTCCTGCTTATTGGCATATCGGCAGTTGCCTACCAGTCAATTCCTTTAAGCCCCATGCTCAAGCTTTCAGCTCTCCTGCCATTAGGTGCAATAGGGCTTGTCTTAATTCATGTACGGGCAGACGAAAAGCTCATATCGCGGCTTAATCTCAGAGCCAGCCTGAGAAACGTCGGTTATTACGACTCCAAGATGGAAAAACTTATTCCCATCCACTCAATACATGAAAATGCCATCTATCTCAAAAATGGGATTATGCTCGCAATCCTTGAAGTTAAGCCTATTGACTTCTCCATGCTCGGGGACGACGAAAAAGAATCCGTTTTGCACAACTATCGGGGATTTTTGAAAGCTTTGGACTTCCCCCTTCAGGTTTGCTGCCGGAGCGCAGAAGTCAATCTCTCGACGTGGTTATTGAATCTGAGGAAGCTGGCAGGCGAAAATTCCAGCAGAACTCATTCAGATGCCCGTATCAATGCCCTTTCAGTCTGGATAGAGCAGGAAATAAAATCATCAGGGACAAGGAACAGGCTTTTTTACATCATTGTGCCCTTTAGAGATTTCTCAGAGCAGAAAAGCCTTGCTAACAGCATCAGGGAATTGCTCTTTTACCTCGCGGGTAAGGAGCTGGTTCTTAGCGGGAAGCGGAAAGTAGAGTTTGCGAAATCATTGAGAGCCCTGTCAGGAAGAGTAGAAGACATAGGGGAAATGATAGCTAAAACAGGAGTGAAAGCAAGGCGCCTAAACTCAAATGAACTGCTTTCCCTCTATGCAAATTACTTTACCGACTTGTTTGAGATTGATGTCTCCTATTTGAGCCCCGTCATGTGGTCGAAAAATACCAGCGAAGAAAAATTCCAGAAGTTTGCCAGAGCAAAGGTATTCGATTTTCTCAATGATGGGCTTGATGGCAGCCTGCTGAATGGGGAGGAGCTTGAGCTTGCCAGCAAAATAAGCTCAGGTGAAGAAATATGCTAACCCAATCCAACGAAAAGCATGGCATCAGCGACGACAGCATACTGGTAAATGCAAAAACCCTTGTTGCAATACTTCAGGTTACTCCAGTTAACGTTTCAGAGCTGGACAGCGCAGAAAGAGAAAACCTTTCTTTCCAGTATCGCTATTTCCTTCGCTCATTGGCATTCCCCATTCAAATTTCCCTGAGGTTTGCTAATATTGACGCATTAAAGGCAGCGAAGAAGCGGCTTGCAAAAGCAGAAGAGGCAATTAGGAAATCAGCCAAAAGCCAAAAAGAAGCGCTTCAGGAGCTTGATGCCTTTAGGGAGTGGCTTAAGGTTTTCATCGAATGTAAGCTCAGGCCAATGCTGTTCTGCTATATCGCAATAGCCGTAACCTCAGAAACAGATTTGAAAAAAAGCCATATCGCTTACGTTACTGCCCTTCAATTGCTCAACCAAAGAGTTGTTCATTGCATTAACAGGCTATCCAGCATTGTTTTGAAGAAAAAGCACCCCATCACCCCAACAGAAAGCAGTTGGGAATCCAGCCTGTCCCAAGGCATATCCAAAAAGAAAGCAATGCTTTTCCTTAAGGTCTACAACGACGGAAGGAAATGGAAGTCTTTGGACACAGGAAAAACAGTAAGAAACTGCAAGAGAAAACTGGCAGAGGCATCAAAAAAAGGCTTTATTGGAGGAACCGAAGAAACTGAAGATATTCAGCAATTAAGGGTATGGAGATTGTCGGATAGCCAGCTGAAAGAGCTTCTTGGGAGCTGGAGCGATGATTTTATCTCGGCGAACATAAGTGGCAGCATACGCAATCTCTTGTTAAAGGACCAGCTCATGCTCTGGAAGAAAGGGGAATTAAAAGGGGTGAATTAAAATGAGATTTTTCAGGAAAGCAAAAGCATTTTTTCTGGGAAAAAGCGAGGTTGAAATACTGTCGGGACAGCTTTACAACTGGATTGCAGGAAAGAGGCTTGTCTATATTGATGAGCTTGAGCCATTTTTTGTTGGGATTCCAAAATACGAGCAGGCAAGGATATTCCAATTCCTTAAGAAGAACCCAAATATATCTTTCGACGAGGATAGGATTCATTTTAAGGAAAGCGAGACTTTTGGAACAGAAAGCCAGCAGCAGCTGCTCTCAGCTTTGATAAAGCCCGAGTTTGTCAACACCGAGCCCTCTTACATACAGGTCGGCTCAAAATGCTATCAGGGGCTTACCTGCGTTGGGCTTCCAGAGACAGTTGCAGAGGACTGGCTGTCAGGGCTTACCAAGGAGAGGAATGATGTTGACTATTCTATCTTCATAGAGCCTTCCAGCATTCAGGCATTGCAGGAGTATCTCACTTCAGAGCTGAGGAAAGTCAGAAGCGATATCTATATGTACGATTCCAGAGGGGAGAGCAATCCAATACTTGAGCAGAAAAGAGATGAATTGGAGGAGAACCTCAAAAACATTTCAAAGGGAACCTATAAGCTTTACCGCACCCATATCCATCTGCTTTCCAAAGGACTCAATCCAGAGAGCGCAATAGCCCTTTCAGGAAAGGTGCAGGCTTCTCTAAAATCTTACGGCATCATTGCAAAATCAACCACCAACTACCAGCAGCAATTGCTCAAGTCAGTCATCCCTACCTCAATCAACCACGCCCAGGACAAAGGAATCCTTGTCCCTGATGATGCCTTAGCTGCTTCATTTCCCTTTTCAAGCCCTTTTTATGATGTGGACGAGGAACAGGGCATCCTTTTGGGATGGGGCCCAAATAATCTCCCCATTGCGAGATGCCTCTGGAAGGAAGAATCTTACTCAGGAGCTTTTATCGGTCCAACCGGCTCGGGAAAGAGCCTAACCTGCAAATTCTTCATTGACCAGGAAAACACCATTCGGGGAACAAGAATAATCATCATTGACCCTGCTGCAACTACCGGAGCAGCCCCGGAATACAGGAGAATGTGCGAAAAGAAAAAAGGCGCTTACATTTCTTTCGGCAAAGACTCAAAAAACATCCCGGCAATCATGGGGCTTTACACCGGAGATTTTCTTGAAGACGTATTTTCAATTGAGCATATCTTAAGTGTTATGCTCGGCGGCAAAGAAGGCATAACCAAAGCCCAGGAGCCCTGGCTCGAGAAAGGAATCCTGATGGCATTTGACATGGCAGGCATTTATTCCGACAAGCCGGAAACTTGGAAGAAAGAGCCGCCAAGACTGGACAAGCTGAAAATAGCACTTTCAAAGCTCTTCAGGGAAGCAAAGTCAGAGAATGCGAGGATGAGCATAGAAGCATTGCTGAGCAGGCTCTCAAGATTCACTGGAGATGGTATGTATTCTTTTATTGACCAGCCGGGAACTGAGCTGAGCCTTGACAACTCCTTTACCGTCTTTGAGTTCAAAAACACCCCCTCGCAGATAAAAGAGACATTGACAGCCATCGTCATGAACTATGTTAAGGCAAAGGCAATGGGAAACAGAGACAGGACGTTAATTGTCCTCGAGGAAGCTCCCCTATGGCTAAAGCACGAAGTCCTTGCCGATTTTCTTGCAACGATGATAGTGCTGGTAAGAAAATCCAATACCGGAATGATTCTTGTGCTTCAGGATTTAGGCCAGCTTGAGAACTGCAAGCACGGGGAAACTTTGCTTGGCAACATGATGTTCAATTACTTAATGGGCTGCAAAAAGAACCTCTTGAGGAAGACTTCAATGACATTTGACCTCAACGAGAAAGAGCAGGAAATTTTATTGCACAGCTCAACTGGCGAAGGAATCCTGATATGGAACAAGGAAAGGTTCCATGTAAAAATAAGGATAGATCCCGAAACCTACAAGCTGATTACTACAAACCCCAACGATATCCAGCGTTATGAGCTTGAGGAGCAGGAGTCAGGAAAAGAAGCCATCAGAAAAACAGTTCAGGAAATAAGCGGGGTAGATTCAACATTGGAGGAAGGCATATCTCTCCTTGCATCCAAGGTCATCGAAAGGAAAATTACGAGAAATGCAATGGCAAAGCTTCCCAAAGAAATCAAAGAGAAAGTAGCAGAAGAAATCAAAAAGGAAAGGAAAAGAAAGCTAAACGATAGGAATTCAGCGAGGAAGTCAGAAAAGCTTCTCGATTATTGGCTTTCAAGGGGCAGGAAGAATATCATGCCGGACAATGCTGTCTTTTCAACTGATGAAAAAGCAAGGGCAATGGCTGAGAGGGACTATGACACCATCAAGCAGGCAGAAAGATTTTACCGCAACCACCAACTGGGAACCAAGCCATTCCATCTCACCAGCAGAGAGCTTGAGCTCTATGTGGAAGTAGCCAAAAGAATGAAAAATATCAGCAAAGGAGAAAGAATAAAGACAAAAAGAGAAGCCATCAATGAAATATCAGAAAATTACAAAACAAAAAAGGATGCAGGGCTAAAAGTGAAGGGGCTGTCAGCAAAGAACCTGCATTTAAGAAATTCCCTTGATGAAGAATCGGTAAAGCTCCTGAGATCTCTCGGCTATCAGGAATCAAAGAATGACGTATTCAATTTTTACGGGAAGCCAATAACTGTTTTAGGAAAGCCCGAAGGCAACGAAACATTGCAGCATCTTGCCTACAAGCACTTCTATCTTGGCATATTCCCAAATGCACAGCTCGAGTGGAAGGACAGCAAGGCCGGGCTGGAGTCAGATGTTATGATTGCCTTGCCAAACGGAAAGAAAGTCATTGTTGAAATCCAGTCAAGCCCCCAGAGAAGGCAGGTTATTGCTTCCAAGATTATAAAGCTCGAAGAATCAGCCGACTACTGGATAATTGCCTGCAAGAAGAACGACATCAAATATTACGAAGGCATTTCGTCAAAGAAAGGCTTTGTCTGCACTTTCAATCAGTCGCTTGCAATAATCCACTCCCTCCGTCGGAAGAATAAATCCTCCACCTAAACCCTGCCTAAAATAGGCTTAAAGAAGGGTAAAGGAGCATCAAACAGCCGATTTTGGCAAAATCCACCTAAACCCTGCCTCATCTCAGGTGGAAAACAACGGTGAACAGCCAATGACAAGCAGAAACGGAATAACAGCACGATATGAAATTGTATTATTATCTCCTATACGCAATAATCATCTCTATCCTCCTTATCATCCCAACCATATCCACCATCCCAACAATCTCCACTTGCCACTTGCCACCACCACCCGCAGGCTATTTAATCCAGAACTTATTGCAATAAACCCATGCACGCCTACAAAAGCAGAGCCGCAGGAATTTTCCTTGCCTTATTCACGGGCCCCTTCAGCTGTTTTTACATTGGAAAATGGAAGAAAACCCTATTCTTCATTCCGTTCTTTTTTATCCCGTGGCTCAACATCCTCGCCTATCTTATCGTCCTCTTTTCCATATCTTCAGATATCAGGAAGCACAATGCCAAAACATCCCTTGCGCTCAAGCATGGAGTCGTCGAATGCAAATGCAAAAATCTCAACCCTAAATGGTGCAATTACTGCCAAAAATGCGGGAGGCAGATAGCTTCAAACTGCGCTCAATGCAATGCATGGCTTCCAGAATCAAGTTTTCATTGCGGGAGGTGCGGGAATGCCGACAGGCAAAAGCTCAGGAAGGCAAGGTTTGCAAGAAAAGCAGCCGTCTTCGGCATTTCACTTGGGATATTGGCTTTGCTTTCCCCTTTGACCCTTTTAGTGGCTCAGGCGCACCAAGCAGAAAAATACCTTGAGGATGTAAAGCTGGTAAACTTTATGTTTCCCGAAAGAACAAGCATTGACAGATTCCACATCCACTATGAGCTCAGTGAGAAAAAATTGCCAAGCGTAAAGAGCTTGAATACATACATAACCGGAGATGATGTTTACACTATTGATAATGAATCTGCATTTGATGGAAAGAACATAGAATGGATAGTGCATGCAAAAAGGAAAGGCTTAATTAATTTTAATGTAAGCCTTTATGATAATGATAAGCTGATTGATTTCAAGGAGTTTAGAGTTGAAGCCAATTGAGGATATACCATTTTACAAATCTAATGTAATAACCACCGGATTATGGTCACTATACCTTCTCACTTTATCATTATCAATAATTTCGCAGTTTATTAATTTTTTAGATATTTTTTTGCTGATAAACAAATAGTC
>JACPBU010000044.1 GCA_016180165.1 Candidatus Woesearchaeota archaeon
AACACTATTCATGTCCCGTTGAGTTTAGAAAGGAGGATGCCTATAATCTTTCTTTCGGGCACAACAGTTTTTCCGGCGGCTTGGCAAATTTCTGGTTTTCTCATATTCCGCGTGAGAAAATTTATGAATTTCTTAAGCGATTCCATAGAGTGTTAATGGAAAAAGCAATAGTCTTTATTGGAGACAACAATTTCGATAAAAATGTTGGCGGAAGGCTGATCAGGCCAAATGGGGGTGAAAACACCTATAAAACAAGGATCCTTAGGGATGGAAAAGAGTATAAGATACTTAAGAATTACTTTTCAAAAAAAGAATTATTTGGTATTTTTAAAAATTTTTCTGAGAATTTCACTGAAAATAGGATTTTTTATGGTGAAAAATTCTGGTTTGTCAATTATGTATTGAGCAAGCCCGATGAATCACTTGAAAAATAGGGCCCCTAATAGGAATTGACCCCCCCCTATTCCCTCACCGGAAAACAGCAGTCATATCCCCTCGTATCAAAAGTATAGAACAGCGATATCTCTTTATGTTGGGGCTTATCGAGGCTTGATCCTCTGTCCATCCTTGCTATCTCTTCCAATACAGGGCTTTGTAAATTCATTTTTTTCACCTCCTTTTGGAATTCTTATCGAATTGATTTGTTGCTAAAGCGCATCATCAATGTGCTTAATGGATGATGGGATCACCAATCTTACCGATGAACCTCCCCCATCGGGAAAAATCCATTCTTCCGGCCAGTGGCTGTCTGGGGCACTTGTTGGTGCCGGCTTTTTGGCTTTTTGCAAGCCGAAATCCTGATCTATTGCCCCAACAGGCTGCTCTCCTGCTAAAAACATGATGTCTATATTTTCCCCAGCCCAATCATAAGGCTTTTCTTCACGGTATACCGGCTTAACTGTAACAGGAATGTTAACTGATCCTGGGGATTATCCTTCGGCAACTGGGATAAGGCGGTAGGCGGGAGTAAGATACCACGCATTATCATATAGCCAGGTGTCAACCGGAATTTTTCCCCTATCACTATTAGGGCTTTTGGCTGCGGGTGTGCCGGGTGGCCTGGATAGCCCATGGTTTTGGAACATTCCTGCAATTCCATCAAGAGAGCTTCCTGGGAAGATTAATCTTCTTCCCCTTCCCGCTGAAAAATCTTTTCGTATCATGCTTCCCTCCAATTGATTGACTGATTGACTTACTGACTTATTGATTGATTGATTGATTGATTGATTGATTGATTGATTGATTGATTGATTGATGATAAGATTATTGAGATGCTCCTGTTAATAAAACAATCGTTAATCTTGTGGCTTAGAATGCCTATTATTTAAACAATAATGGCCAGAAACGGCCAAATAATTAAGAAAACAGCCGTGAGAGATAATACATGCAGAGGCCGTCGAATGTAGCGCCGGCTCCTGTGGTGTCTCCCAAAGGATTGGTATTTTTTGGCGAGGCTGCAAAAATGATTCCATTTTCCCTGAGATATCCCTCATCTCCAAATTCTTTGGCAAATTCGGAATGGTTCCTCACTTTGATTTTGGGCGTGACCGTGCGCTCGACCCTTTCACGTGAAGGGTAATCTCCATACTGGAGCCGGAAGGTAGTTCCGTCAACAGCATATTGGATCGCTTCGTGAAGGGCTTTCTCACCGGCCTGCTGATACTTCCCATAAGGCTTTATCACTGCGCCATGCGCCGAATGGACGATGAGGACCCTATCAGCCGGGGGTGGTGAGCCTAATGGCATTGCTCTATTCTCAAGGTCGATGATAATTTCTCCAATTGCCCTTGAATAGCTTCCTCCAACAGCTTCATAGAGCTGCCTAACCTCAAAATCATTGAGCGATGCGAAGTCAGCACCCCAAGCGATAGCTAAAAAGGTTTTTCTCTCTTCTATCGGATGGGAAGAGAAGTCATTGGTTCCGACATAGATCTTGATGGCATCCACCCTTTCCCTTGTCTCTTCGATGAGCCTTTGGTATTCCTGCGGGGTGCCTTTGTTGAGGCCCGCAATATTGAGAAAAATCTGCTTATAGTCGCCTGCCAATCCCTCAAGGAGGCGGAAGAAAGAGTTCCTGTAAAGCTCAGAAAGATTCCTTCCCTCGGAAAACGGCAGCATCACCCGGTATTTGCCCACGTAATCCTCCAGGCTTAACGTCCTTGGCTTCGCATCTGTCATTTTGTTGCGGACAAAAGCAGGAAGCAGGTCTGGCTTTTTTATGAGGGCATCTATCACCGTCCTCACCAGGTTGCCTGCGAAAAAAACATCTGTAGAGGTGTCGCCTTCTGCATACCTCTCCATCGCCACAGCTGTTATCGCAGGGCTCCCTCCGATGGCCAGGCTCCAATCCTCTTTCGGGGTTATCTCCTCAACTTTTTTTTCGATAAGGGCAAGGTCTTCGCTTGTTGCCCCTTTGAGCTCCCCATTGTTCAGTTTTCCGCCCCTGAACAGTTCAAGAAATTTTGCCACGCCGCCTGTGAACTTTGGGTTATTGGGGAGGCCTGCCGCATACTCAAGAACCTCAAGAAGATGCTGGTCGTCCATTCGGACATTCTCGTCGAGGGTGCATTGGGTCGCTGCAACAAGCGCAGTTTTCCCGCTGAGCATGATCTTTCTTTCAAGCTCGTCCAGAATTTCCTGAGAATCTTCCTTTTTCACCAAATCATCATCTCCTGCCGCATCATTTCGTTGCATTTCTGTTAATTTATTGTCTCCCTAATATTTCCCTCGCCCAATAATTTCCTTTTCCTTACTGTTAGTTTTTTATTGCCCCAAGAATTTTATCAGCCATGCCCGAGGAGCAGGCATGCGGCGAAAAGTAGCAGAGCGACGGAATTCTCTCAAACTTTAGCCTGCCATCAACTACCCGTTCAATAAGGTCTTTTCCGGAAATCTCTTCCCCTCCCCTTGCCGATGCCTTAGCCCCATAGCTTCGGGCAAATGCAAAAGGTATCATCACATCATGAGGGTTGCCATTTCCATAGAGCACTGCAGCAGCCTCATCCAATGCAACATCAATGATTCGGGTATGGGCCGATCTCATCTCTCCAATCCTGAAGCCAAGGTTGGCGATGGCTTTTTTTTGCTCATCAGACAATATCCTTTTGTTATATATCACATTGGGGAATATCTTTTTGTCATATGCGCCCTTAGGAGATATCCTTTTGCCGTACACTTCATTAGGGGATATCCCTTGACCATCTATCCCATCAGGCAATTCTCCTGCTGCCCTCTTTGAAGAAGCCTCTTTCAGCTCCGGAGCCGGCCTTAAAAAGTTGATCTCTGAAACAATCTTCCGTGAAAGAGTGTTA
>JACPBU010000045.1 GCA_016180165.1 Candidatus Woesearchaeota archaeon
GAGCGGAGATTTTTCTTTCTTGTCGATGAAACAGGGGACATTTGCTTTTTTGGCGACCTGCTCGACCTGAGCCATCGCTGCCGGGCGATAGACATCAAGGCCAAGAATGGCAGCTTTATGACCCCGTTTTGTAAAATATCTTGCCAGCTTTCCGGCAGATGTTGTCTTGCCGGAGCCGTAAAGGCCGACAAGCATGATGGCGAAAGGCTTTTTCTTAATGTCTAATGAGTATTGCTCTTTTCCAAGAAAGCGGACGAGTTCTTCATAAACAGTGTTGATAAGCTGCTCTTTTTTTGTGAGGCCTTTTGGGAGGGCTTCTTTCTTTATCCTGTCCCTGATTGCGCTGGTAAGGCTGAAGACAAGCTTTACATTGACGTCTGCCTGGAGGAGGGCGCGCTGGAGGTCTTTGATAAGCTCGTTGAGAAGCTTGTCATCTACAAAGAGCGATTTGGCTATCTTGCTTAATGTGTTTTTGAGTGAGTCAGAGAGCTTTTCGAGGACCATATAACGAATGGTTAGGGGTGTCTTTTTAAGAGTTTTCTTGTTTTTGGAATCTTAACACGGGGGGTTGAAAGAGAAAGTTTTTTAAACTAGGCAGTAGTTACATTTTATATGAACAGGGCAGAATGTAGCGGAGAGAAGTTTTTAGATGACTTCTTACAGGGAGAAAGGAATTTTCGCGGGCTGATACTCAAAGAGGCTGACCTCAGCGCATTACCCAGATTTCAGGAAGCTGTGGATTACAGCAAAAGGATATATTCTGATGTAGGCTATAGTGAAGGTGTTGATTTTAGCGGGGCTCAGCTAACCAGGGTGAAACTTCCCGGCATGTGCCTGACTGGAGCTTTGTTTGATAGAGCGGAACTTACCTATGTTGCCATACCAGGCGGGTTTATCGATTATGCCTCTTTTGATGGGGTAAACATAAAGGGGTTAGACATCTCAAATGGCTCCCTTTCATGCGGGATGTTCAAAGCAGCTCAGGTTGAAGATATGAATCTCCAAGGGACCAGGGTGTTTGAAACTGGGTTTTGTAATACTGTGCTCCTGAATGCTCTTGGAATAGAAACTACCGCCTCTTTTCAAACAAGCAGCTTAAAAGGTGTTCTTGTCGATCCGGCAACCTATGAGGGTATAAAAAAAGTTTTTCCTGTGCATAGCCAATTAGTTGCGACTGATGTTCCTGAAGGAAGTAAACTTCCTAATGGGACTCTCATCCCTCCAGGGAGCAAGGTGCTTAATGCAGAGTATTACCTTGACAAATTCCTCAAGGGCTTGCCGGGGGGTAATCTCTAAACAAGAAAGGGAACTATGGCAGAATACGCTAAAAATTGTGGACGGCTTACAACGCTTGAAGCTGATACAGGAGTGAGGATATTTACTGATGAGCGCGGGGTTGTGACTGCAATAGGGTGCAGTTACTATGACTCTTCTCAGGGCTCATGCGATGCAGTAGGACGGGCTGAACGGGAGGCTGATCAAGGGTTAAGGTTTCTTGGCGGCAGAAACCAAGTTGAAGGGCTTGCCCAGGCGGTGAGGAAACTTTGGCACAAGGTGGTTGCGAGGTCTCATGAAGGGGTTCATGCAGGGCCATTTACCATCATTCAAGGAAGACATGCACCATGCCTTTATGCACAGCATATCTTTAATGCTTATCAGGAAATGAATGCAAGAAGGAGACAGGGGGGGCAACAGGGAGGGGAAGGGCATTAACATTAAAATTCTAACTAAACAGATTTTTTCCAAAAAAGGCAGTACAATACTGAAGTGACCGTTTCTTCCTTTATCATTTCAATTAGAAGATTCAGAGATATTGCGTTGCCTAGCCATCCTGCACCATCTATCACCAGTGCTCTCTGGCGGAAAATCTTCACAGCTGCATTCATCCATAACCCCACTTGTAAACCCTTTCGGGAGGCACGTGTTGCTATTGAAGGCATATTTTCCTGTCTTTACATCTTTCATGAGAGTTACTGCTTGTCCACAAGATCTTTCTGGTTTGTTGGACCGTCCTATCATTGTAATGAAGAAAATAAGCGCAATAACAAAAATTACAATAACCATCGCAGTGGTTTTCATCTGCTTCTTACCCGACAAACACCGGCCTTCTGCTCAGCTGTTTCGGCAGGGATAACGGCCTGAAGGGCATGCCTTTTGTCTTTTCTTTGATTTCTGCGATGAGGGCGCTGAAGGGCATCTCGACCAATTCTTTTTTTCCTCTTACCCTGATGGGGAGCTTTTGCGCGTTCTTTTCTTTTTCGCCGATGACCAGGATGTAAGGGCACCATTCCATCTCGGCTTCACGGATCTTTTTGCCGACATGAAGCTCCCTGTCGTCAATGTCTGCTCTGATAGCTTCACTGTTTATTTTTTCCAAAAACTGTTCCGCAAACTGGCTGAACTCTGATGTTACCGGGATTATCCTTACCTGCGTCGGTGAGAGCCACAATGGGAATGACGGGGCCTTTCCCTGCTTCTGCTGCATCGCAGCTTTCTCGAGCAATGCGTAGATGTTCCTTTCGATGGCTCCTGATGGCGAGCAGTGGAGGATCAGAGGATGCTTTCGCTGCCCGTCTTTGTCGGTGAATTTGATGTCATACCTTTCTCCATTCTCGACGTCTATCTGGTCTGTGCTCAATGCAGATGCTTTGTCCAGGCCGTCAACAAAGTTAAGCTCATATTTCAGGATGAAATAAAACGTCCTTTCATCCCACATCTCGACCAGGGCAGGCTTTCCGATGGCTTTCACAAGGCCAAGGACAATGTCTCTGTTTTTCTCGTAGAATTCTTTTGTCACCCTCACGGCAAGCTCGACATCGCTTTTTTGGATGCCGACATTCTCAAGGACGTCAAAGCAAAGCGTGTTCCTGAGCTTGAATTCACTGATTGCCTGATCGAGGCCGGTGACCAGAGCGTGGCAGTCCGGCATGGTGAAAGCCCTCAGCCTCCGCAGGCCGGTAAGCTCTCCGCGCTGCTCCCGCCGGAAGCTGTATCTTGTCAATTCATAAAGCTTCAGGGGAAGGTCTTTGTAGCTCAGTGTTGCGTCGTGGGCGATGAGGAACTGGCCGAAGCAGGCAGCAAACCTCAGAAAAAAATTCCTCTTGTCGGACTCAATCTTATACTGCCTTGCCGGAAACCTCTGGAGGTATTTTGAAAGCGTCGGATGGGCCATGTCATACATGATGGGCGTCTCAACCTCGACACCGCCATATTCAATGACCTTTTGCGTGATGTAGGTTTCCAAAAGTGATTTTATCAGGCGGCCTTTGGGGTA
>JACPBU010000046.1 GCA_016180165.1 Candidatus Woesearchaeota archaeon
CTTGGTGTGACTGATATCACTCCAAACGAAGCTGGGGATGTAACGAACGACCTTGTTGAGTTCTTCCTTGGTGCAGACAAGCTGTTCTTAAAGGATACAGCTGTAACAGACACCGCAAGCTCAAATAGTCTTGAGGTTGGCAGCGAGGACATAGATGATGTAGCTGTTATCATCACTGGATCAAATGACAGCTCAACTTTTAGTGTAGATCAGATTCAGCTTAACATAACAGCTGATGATGACTACTACGTTGCGCCAGGAAAGAAACTCTCAGAATATATGGCAGAGCCACAAGCCTTGCTTAGTGCATGGGACATCATGTACGAAGGTTTGGACCCAGCAGTTGGTCTCGAAACGATTAGGGTTAAGACCTCTGGAAGCGACAAATACGACCTCGTGTTTGTGGATGGAGATGGGAACTCAGCAACTGTTCCTATAGCTTACACTTCAAGTGGAACTAACTTGAAGTTAGGTGACAACAACGACGACCTCGTCTTAGGAAGGAACCAGACCATCAATAAGAACGACTATTTTATCGTTACTGATAGTGCCCAGGAAGATGGAAACCGAAGGACGTATGCGATAAGGTATAAGGGAGCTTCTAAGGTCCAATCCGGAGAAACGGCATCCGTTAAGTTTGATAACCTTGGCAACGGGCAAAGGATTGAAAAAACCGCAAAGGATCGCATGGTATTTCTATCAGTGTAGCCGCGAAGCGGCAAAAAAGAAAATCCCACCGGATGCGCTCGCCGAAGAGCGGCAGAACCGGTGGGGTTCACGATTGCCTCGCGGCCTAGGGGAATGCGGCGAGGCTGATGCCTTTGATCCCGTCCGCCAGGACAAGGAGCAGCCGCATGACGGGGCGGTCCGCCGCCGCCCGGGCGGAGAACCTCTCCAATGGTACCAATTCAGCTGGACAAATCACGGTGAACTTCACAACTCCGGACACTAACGACTTTGATAATGTCGTGCCAAATTTGGTGACATTTAACATCACCGCAGCTTCTGGCGAGGTTGGATTTGCTGAGTCATCTGGGAGTACAATTAATTTTGTTGCACCCTCAGGAGAGACCAACGTCAAGTATGCCTACACCAGCCAAGGTGCTAAGATTAAATGGGAAGACCCAACATCTGACCCAGACAATCTTAACACATAACTTCCAAAGGCGGCTCAGTCTCAAAGGGAACTGGTGAAGCTGTTGAGTCAGTGACTATCAGCAGGATTGACGTCGGAGCAACAAAGCTTGCATCCGAAGTAGCTGATGTAAAAGCACAGAACCTCATCCTTGTTGGTGGGCCATGTGCAAATGCAGCAGCAGCTGAAGTCAAGGGCAGTTCAGAAGATTGTGCAGCAGGCTATGAAGCTGGCAAGGGCTTGATTGAGCTCATAGACACGGGCAAAGGAAGTGTTGCCTTGGTTGTCGCTGGCTACAGTGCAACTGACACAAGGACTGCAACCTCGGTCTTGGCTAACTCTGGTGACTATGCCTTAAAGGGCAGCAAGATGGAAGTCACTACGGCAACTAGCACCGTAAAGGAAGTAACTGCAACTGCTCCAGTAGCAGCGGCAGCGGCTCCAGCAGCAACCACAACGACAGCGTAAAGCTGTTATTTTTTCTTTTTCTTTTTTTTCTTTTTTCTTTATCAATTTCTATTGATAAGATTATCTCCTAGGGAGTATTAACAGCGATTTCTAATAATCCCTTTTTCTAGCTCATCTTGTAAACCCTATCCAGAACTATCTTACCCTCAATACCCCAACACTCTCGTCTTCATACGCCAGTTCAAAATCACCTTTGTACCTCGATATAAGCTTAAAAAGCTCCACATCTTGCTTGATTTTGCCGACAAACACCCAATCCGGCCTGTAATCCATTTTAATGGCATTATATCCTGGATCTTTCCCTTGTAACATTCCAATGTATCTCTCAAACCTAAGGTGGTCTTTAAGGCCAGCATAAGTCAGGTCAACGCCATGGGTAAACCTCAGCTGGGGGCTATAGAAAAACAGATAGTTAAAGGTGTACCCGTTGATAAACACCAGCTCCCCCGCCTTTGCATTCTCAGAAAGCCATTGGGCGCCTTCATAATACCACGGCAGGATATGATTGTTCCTGATAGCAGTATTGAGGGCGATAAGCTGGAAAATCCCAAAAACAATGAGCAGCGAAACAGCAAGTGGCGCAATAAAGCGCATTTTTGCCTTCAAAGAAGCCAATAAGCCAGCCAACTGATAAGAAGCAAACAGGAAAGCGATAGGCAGGAAATACTCATGCATCCTCCGAGTCTTAAGCATCCAAACAAAGAAAATTATAGTCAAAAGCAGATAATAACTCCCCCCCCGGGTAATCTTTCTTGTTCTAAACAGATAAGCTGATCCTATTGCCAGCAAAACAAAAATCACCCAATTATTTCTCAACAGCTCAAAAAAAGGCCATGCCTTCCATTCAAGGTTGTAAAGATTGCCGAGGAGGTTGACTTTAAAAACTTGGATTAAAAACAGGGAAATGTTTTTGGGAAAGTCTGGATGGGCAACAAACCCAATAACTGACCCCAAAGCCGGAAAAAGAAGGAGTTTATTTTGGAAAAAGCCTTTCCATCCAGTCTTCGGAAGAGAATTGCCAGATTTATTTTGGAACCCAGACTGAAAAAGAGAATCAAGCACCACAAACACTACAATAACCCCCCATTGGATTGCAACTCCGGGATAAAGCCAGGTATAGATAAGCGTTATAACCCCAACCTGCCAAAACTTCTTGTTCTCCAGGCAGTAGAATGTTAGCAACAAAAGGCTCAATGCCAAAGCCGTAGCTCGTAACTCCATCAGCCGATAGAGGAAATCTACCGACGAAAAGGCAAATAAAGCTGTCCAGAAGAACGGATAAGCAGCATTTTTGCTTCTCAAAAGCCAATAAAAAACAGTGAAGAGCGCCGCAGCAAAAAGGACAGAAGCTATCTTTGCCCCGGGAATCAGCCCAAAGGCAGTAAAAGGAATTAAAATGACATGGAACAATGCCTGGATATCCGCATACCTGTCAGCTAAGATTGACTCAGTGGTCCATGGAAATGCCTGAAGAAACCCCTGCTCTTTGATGAGCTCAGCAGTTTTGATATGCAGCCAGCCGTCATAGCCGATGATTTCCGGAACCGAAAGCTGCATTCCGGCAATGAAGATAGCAAAGAAAAAAAACGCCCCGCAGATAAAAAGCCACTCCCGCTTGCCCACAGGGATTAAGATAAAAGCAAACTATTTAAATCTGCCTCACAAAATTACCTGTCTCCCCTCACAGTCAGAAAACAGTTAGGTTTAAAAGCATAAATTCATTCGTCTCTGGGATGCAAGAGACAATGGCCCCATGGGCTGTAAATCAGACAAGAGAAGTTTACTTCATTCTTCCAAGTGATGACCCTCGGTTTTTGCACTATGTGTTAACCTATTTTCAATCTTTTCGCAGGTCCGGTAGTGAACGAGATCTTCCGAAAGAAGAACTTGAAAGAGTAACCCTTGAGGGTCAATTAAAAGATGAGCAATGGGGGGAGGAATTTATTCACCAAAAAACCAGGACAAGGGCGGATAGCCAATGCCCATGGGTTGTTTCAGTAACAAAGGGCAGTTCAAAAATCCCAGATGACTTAATCAAGAGATTAGACAGTCTCCCGCAATATGTAGGGGATATCCTGTTCACCTCGGGGATTCCGAAAGAATGAGATTAACCCCCTCGCCATTCATTATTTTTAAGTAATCTTTTTATATACATTGATTCTTCTTAGAAATCATGGAAGTTACCCGTTCCCTTCTCGAAAAGACCGCTTCATTGGCAAGGCTGAGCCTGTCAGATTCTGAAATCAGCAGGTTTATTCCCCAGCTTAAAGAGATCCTGGAAACCTTCTCGAAACTGGATGAAGTTGATACAACTCATGTAGAGCCGAGCTTCCATCCGGTGATGCTTCAGGACGCAGCAAGGGAAGACAAGCCCAGGAAATGCCTTTCCCAGGAAGATGCGCTATCAAACGTCAAAGAGCATAAAGATGGCTTTATCAAAGGCCCAAAGGTGGTGTAGATGAAAACAAAAAATGATTTGATATTATTTTTAGGGGCAGCATCCCTGATATTCTTATTGGCATCATGCGGAGGGAACAACGAAATGATATCCAGCGAAAAGAAAGCACAGGCATCAAATAGTATAGCAGCCTTTGAGACAAGCTTAGGCAATTTTGAGATTGAGCTTTTTGAGGACAAAGCCCCTGTAACAACGAAGAATTTTATTGATCTT
>JACPBU010000113.1 GCA_016180165.1 Candidatus Woesearchaeota archaeon
ACCTATCGACAGCGAGCGCGTTGCGGGGGGACGACCCCTACGGGGACGCAGCGCCTGCGGTGCATCGTCTAGGATTTCGAAGGTGCTAAACAAATACAATAATAGTAAATTGCACAAATATTGGAAATTTTAATATGCAATTTACTATTCTAGCAAATCTCACAAATGTCCTATAAAAAATGAGATTTGCTATAAGAATAGCTGTAAGGAAAAGGTTCATCCAAGATGCCGGGAAAGATGAGCAAAAGCTTCCTGTAACAGCCAAGGAGCATTCCTAAGAATGGAATAATGGCTGGCTTGCACCTCGATCTCTCTGGGCTTACCCCAGGCCTCCCAAAGCCGCTTTGCCTCTCCATTAAGAATAACCTTATCATGAGCAGCTGTCATCAACAGAAGTTTATCTTTTCTTGAAGGGTCGGCAAAGGCCAATGGATCAACAGAGCTCACTTTCTTGCTAACAGCATCCCAAGACATACCTTGCTGAGTGATATATCTATTAAGATGTTTTGCAAGGGCATCTTCGGAATCTCTGATGAGCGCAGCAAGATTCCCGCCGGCCAACGCAAGGCAGGCGCACTGCAGTCTTTTATCTGCACCAAAGGCTATGCTTCCAAACAAAGCGCCCATGCTGACACCGCAGATGCCGATTTTTGAATAGCCTTCCGACAGTAAAGTTGTGGCCAGGCTGCATACTTCATTGACAGACTGCTGAAAGGTTTCCACCACTTCGTCCAATGTTGGGCGAAGATCCTCAAAGCCGCTGACATCGCGAGGAAGCCTTCTGCCGCGCAGGGGCAGTTCAAGATCAACAGCATTGAGCCCATGAGATGCAAGATATGATGCAATCAATTGCGCGCCATTAAATCCCCTGCCCCTTGGAGGCAGCACGATAACAATCGCATCCTCTCCTGGCTGTTGAGGCGCTGCATCATAGCGATGAAAGAGCCGGGCATAACCGGTGCAATTTTCTTTAATAAGAGATTTTTTTTCTGGCCTGTAAGTCCATTCCTCAACCTCAAGATCCCCCCTGATGCCTAAACCCATCCGCCCTAGGCTCGAAGCAGCTGATTGTAAACTCCGGGGAAATCCATCCTCCCCGCTCATGTTCTGGGAAGGAAAAGAGTTGTTTCTCCGAGTTAGCACTTCCAGTGGTTGATTTCCGTCGTACATAAAACCTTTCTCTAGAAACACTAGAGGCTGCACCCTTTTTTAAAAGATGATTCGGGCGCCCCTTTTTATGGTTATGGGCTGGGAACAATATCTCCGATTGCTGAGGCAATTTTTTTCTTTGGTTCACCAATTCTTCCCACCTGTTATTCAAAAAACTCCAGCCAAACACGGCGGGAGACAGTTAAAATCTCACAAGAAAATTTCTCAGAAAACGGGTTACCCATTCGCCCCAATGGGCAGAATAAACAATAAACATAACACGAAGAATACTGCTTAACCTAAACTACTGCGGGCTAAAGCCCGCAGGGTTCTTGCTCAAAACGTGCTCGGGATTAATCGGAAATTCATCAACGGGCTAAAGCCCGCAGGGTTCTTTCGAGAATGATACTCCTCTGGGATTGGTTGAAGTAGTTTAGAATCGGTTTTTTTATATCCTTTTTCGATCAAATTCTGTTCTACTTTTGGAAGATGTCCCTCTCCATAAAGAATACCGATTTTTTTTACTTCACAGTCTGAATCAAAACCTTCAAGAGCGGCAAGCAGCTTATTTTCTCTTCTTTTACTAAACTCTGCAAAAAAATCAAGCACGGCCTTAAAGCGTTTCATTCCATCTCCTTTGTCACCATATTTTGGCAGATATTCAGATAACATCATTTGTACTTCTTGGTAACTTAAATCAGCTTTGCGCCAATTCTTGGGAGGATTACCATAATCTATCCCATCACCTTGAGATATCACTATTCTTTTTTCTAAATGATTGTTGATTTTTTGAGCCAAATCTCGATAAGGATCATTTTTTGGAGCAGAGGTACTATTCTCAGCAGTTCTATCCAGAAGTTCATACAACACCCAGTCCGTTTGCTCAATGCATGGACGAATTGTAAGATAATATTCAGGGGTTCCAATATGCTGAACTCCAACTAAAAAAACAGTCTTACCTGTAGAAGGATTTACTAATGTCATAACACTTGTACGGCCTAATAAGCTTTCAAGATCAGGCTTGGCTGAAAATAAGCTATCGAGGTTCATTCTCTTCCACCAACAATTTTTCAACGGCAAATTCCATGATATGAGATTTATTCCTAAATTTACCCTTATGCATAAGTTCTCCCATAGACCCTATTGTTTCCTGCCCTAAAGCCACACTTGTTTTTACCTTCATCATTACCCAGGATTACCATGCGTTTATAAATCTTTCCATATTTTACTACTCATTAGTAAGTTCATTAACCTTCAAAAATCTTTTCAAAAAAAGTCGTCCTCAAGTTAAAACGCCAATACCCAAGCAAACCTTTAAATTAAAGTTTTTATTCCTCCTCTGCATGAAAGTAACCCCTTCTGATGACGGCACTTATTTCGTGGAGAGCAGCCAGAAAGAAAAGCATTACGTCGTTGACCCGGAAGAGCCATCCTGCTCCTGCCCCCATTTCACTGTCACGATGAAAAAGAAGTTCGGCTGGTGCAAGCATATCAGGGCGGTGAAAGATTTTGTCGAGGGGAGGGATGAAGAGACATACGAAAAGATTAAGGCGGTTGTAAAAGAAAAGAAGGGAATTTATTTGGATGAGCTTTCAGGATTATTTAACAGGGAAGCGGTCGATGATTTGATTTGCAAAGGGGAGCTGAGGGAAAAAGATGGGAAAATCATCTCCCGGTGATGTTTATTTATGCCCGATAAAAACGCTGTAATTCCTCTCCCCCGGAACTTTGACGTACTGCTCGATGCCCTTAAACCCGGCTTCTCTGCAGAATGACACCAGCTCGGCATGATCAATAAGATAGCTGTATGAGCGGTAGATTTTTTTCTCTCCCGTTGAAGGGAAAGCAAGGAGGATAGACCATGTGCGTATCTTGTTTTTGGCGTCGTGCTGGACTGCCCATTCGATCTCAACATCGCCATGCGCAGTTTTTACTGTCCCGATGATTTCTTTATGGGGCTTCTCATCTTTGCTGGTGACATCAAGATACAGCAGTCCTTTCGGCTTTAAGACTGCATAGAAATTTTTTATCGCCTTCTGTATCTCTTCCCTTGAGCGCCCGGGCACAATCCAATTCTGCTCCCAGGAAGCTGCATAGATCAGGGAATTTCCCCGGCAGTAGGCTGCGCCAAAGATGGGCTTGAACCTCCTGCTTAAATCCGACCACATGACATGAACTGCAGGAATTGCCAATCCTCTTTTTTTGGCGTTTAGCCTTATCTGCCTTATCATCTCGCTGCTCTTGTCAGCCCCGGCCACATCAAATCCCCTGCTGACCAAGTCCAAAGAAGGGAACCCCGAGCCGCAGCCAGCATCCAAAATCTTTGAGCGGGAGGTAATACCACGTTGCCCGAGTATTGAAATAAGGCCTTTGACATATTTCTCCTTGTCATAAATCTTTTCTAGGCAGAAATCCCATACTTCAGGGAGGCTGTAGAAGATGCCGGATGCTTCTGCCATAGAGAATGGAAGGGAGATATTGCTTTTAAAGTTTGCTTACAACTCCTCTTCCGTTGGGCTGAAATAAGGGGCAATTTCTTGCACTTCGATGTATTTGTAGAGGTAAGCTACCAATAAAACGGTTAATCATAAAAAGAACACTTACTTTTCAATGGCTAATGGCAGAAACAATTACTCTAAAACGGGTATATGAAGAGCTTAAAACTATCGAGAGGCAAATGGAAACAAAAGATGACCTTCATCAGATTCTTGCAACCCTTGAGATAATGGGAAACCAAGAAACGATGGAACAGATAGAGAGAAGCAAGGGAGACATACAGCACGGCAGATTTAAGCAGGTTACTTCAACTCAAGATTTCTTAAAGAAAATTGACCATGCCTAACTGGAGCATTCTTAGGACTTAAGAGCCTTACAAAATCTCTAATTCGCTAAGATCCCCTATATAATCTCCGATTCGGGGCATCTGCAAGGTTTAATGTTAATCTTGTTTCAAAGCTTTCAACCCTTCTTGGGCCATCTGATGCATATTCAGTTCCAATAAAATATTCTTGTGCAGCACGAAGAGAGGAGCGAATTTTTTCCAAAGCCTTGCCTGAAAAATAATTCGGGAAGTCCAGTGCATAAATCACGCAGTCAGCCAAACCCATTTGCAAGTGATTAACTTGGGTAAGGCTTTCAGTGTTTTTATCTCCCGCCATCATTTTTATCAAGGCATCCTCGATAGCACCCACTAATCCACCAAGCATTTCAACAGTTTTGGCGTGTCCAAACCTTTGATGTATCTGGTTTATTGCTAATTCACCGTCTTTTATTCTCATCCCGCCAGCCTCTTTTTCAGCCCCTCAATCACCTCAACCGGTGTCGGGTCTATCCTGTATTTCAGCGCAAGATAATAGGAAGCGTAATCTCCAAGATAGATTGTTGAAAAAGCCCTTGCCAGAAAGCCATCTCCTTTGACATTGACTTCGATGACATCCGTTGTCTCTTCCATGATCTCTTTGCACACATCCATCCGCTTCTGGATTCTTGGATTGTCGTGCCTGTCACGGATAAGGATAGAAACAAATTTCT
>JACPBU010000114.1 GCA_016180165.1 Candidatus Woesearchaeota archaeon
TCAACGCCGGACTCTTTAGCGAGCCTGGCGCCATCAATCGCCCCTCCCAACATTTCCAGCAGGCAGGTCTTTCCAGCTCCAAGCGAACCCATCACGTAAATTGTCACATCAAGAGGCCGGCTTCCGAAAGGGCTTATATCAGATAAATCTATCCGGTGGATTTTTGCCAGCGTTCCACTTTCCAGGACAGAGTATCCCTGGCTAAGCCTTTCCCTAAGGCTCATTTTTTCTCTTCTTTTTGCCTGTATATTTAATCTGGCCTTGTCTCTATCCGCCAATTTTTTGCCCATACTCAAGAAGAACAGTATTATTTTTGTATTTGTTTAGCACCCTAAAGTCGAAATCCCTTAACCTATCGACAGCGAGCGAGTTGCGGGGGGACGACCCCTACGGGGACGCAGCGCCTGCGGTGCATCGGCTAGGATTTCGAAGGTGCTAAACAAATACTTATTTTTAAAAACATAACTATTAAATAACAGCTTTATGGAGGTGTATCCATGCCTCCGCAAACCATCGCCAAAGAAACTCCCCTTGCCGAGATAACCCTCAGAAAATATGAGCACCCTAAGAACGTGAAGGGGAGGGCTTTGGTGAAAAAGATCTGCCTATCTCTTGGGCTGCTGCAGCCCGGGGATTCAAGGGATGTGATTGTGGACATCCTGGAGGTTTTGGCAAATGCCAGCAGGGAGAAGAAAGCATTGGGGATCGATGCAATACAGCAGGAAGCGATTGAGCGGAGAAGGAAACAGCAATTGCCCATCCTTGGCATCACCCGCTCAAATATTGGGAGGCAGCTGCGCAGGCTGAAAGAGCTGTTCTTTGTAGAGAAGATCGCCAACACCTACCGCATCACTGAATTTGCCTCGCTGCAGGAGCTGTTTACAGAAAAAATCCAGAATTTTCTTTTACCCTCGGTGACAACAAGAATCAGGGAGCATCTTGGGCTTTTAGAGACGTAAATCAAAACATTTATATAGGTGTTGATGTATCAAAAAAATGTTCTCATACAAGAGGAGTGAAGCAGCATGGGATTCTTTTCAAAACTGAAGGCGAGCCTTTCCGGCGCAGATACTGATCTTCTGAAGGAAACTGAGGAAAATGATTATGTCCAGCTTGAATCAGACAATCCTGACAGGGATGCCAAGATTACGGTCAGGCCGTTTGTGCTGAGCGATTTCGAGTCTATCAAGCCTATCCTTGATTCTCTCCGTGAAGGGAACACTATCGCACTTGTCAATATCAAGCCGCTCAAAGACAAAGATATCGTTGAGCTTAAGAGAGCGGTCAGCAAGCTGAAAAAGACGTGTGATGCCATCGAAGGCGATGTTGCGGGGTTTGGCGAGGACTGGATAGCTGCTGTTCCCTCTATCGCAAAGATACAGCGTGTGGCAAAGTCTGCAGAGCAGAGGCCGCAACAGCCTCAGGGAGAAGTTTCTGAATACGGCTCAAGGAAGATTATGAGTTCGTCACAGCCTCAATCACCGCAGGATGAAGATGAAAATCTGAAGATTGAGCCTTATTAGCATTAGCATTCTGGCAATTGTTTACGCAACAGTTTTATTGTCTTGGGTAGCGTGTATGGTGTATGAACCCTATTTTTTCAGAGCACTAAGCGCTATAATAGCAAATCTCGTTAATTATCGAAATATTGCGAGATTTTCTAGTATAGTAAATCACCTTTTGGATTTTCGAGAATTTCGGTGATTTACTATAATCGAGAATTTCGGTGATTTACTATAACAGCGTCCTTTGGCTTTCCTTGTTTGATTCCAGGATAATCTTTAATTTCTTAAAATCTTCTTCAAGCAGCGGCCTTAATTGAGGATTGTGGAGCATCGCTGCAGGATGGAATAACGGGACAACAAGGTGGTTTTGACCATCCAAAGTGACGGTGAATTCTTTTCCGTGCAGTTTGGTGATGCCGTCAATAGTGGCCATTTTTTCAGGGTCAAATCCGCCTAACACAAATTTGGTGGAGAAATTCCCTAACGTGATGATGATATTTGGAGATAAGATTTTTATCTGCTCGACAAGATAGGGGGTATGAGCTTTTATCTCTTCCGGGTTCGGGCTCCTGTTCATCGGAGGCCTGTATTTCAGGATGTTTGCGATATAGGCTGCGTCAAGAGATAATCCGATGCTCCTGAGCAGCTTGTCCAGCTCCTTTCCCGCAGCTCCGACGAAAGGCAAGCCCTGAATGTCTTCCTGCTCTCCGGGGGCTTCGCCGATGAACATCAGCTTTGCATCAGGGTTCCCTTTGCCGAAGACCAGGTTTTTTGCTGAGGATTTGAGGGGAAGGCCACTTGCCAGAATTCTTTCCTTAACACTGTTGAGGGATTCTTGTTTGCTCATCTTGAAGATTGCCTGACTTCTTAGCGCTCATCCGGCGCGGGCTTGGATCCTGCCATTCTCCTGTTGTTCTTCAAAAAATAATCCCGCAATCTTTTCAATGTTTCATCGTCAGTCAGCCTGCTCTTCCTGACATTAAGATCGGGGGGGACTTCGGAGGATAAGACGATAAAATGAGCAAGATTATTTTCAGCAAAACCGCTGAGGCACCTTCCAGCTACAATAGCCTCACCAAATCCTGCGTAAGTGTAAATGTAATGAATGGGGTGCTTAACATCCTGCAAATATTGGATAACTGGCCATAATTTTTTTTGGTGGAACTCCACCAACATTGCAATCCGCCTCGGGTCACCCGGCGGTATGGATTCCAGCTCCGATTCAAGCTTAGATGCTTCCTGTGGATCTTCCCTTGGAAATACCAGGATACGATAATGATCATTAGGGTCATTTTCAAGAAGCGCATAAAGCAGCCTTGCAGAGTAAGGGAAGCTTATACTTTCCGGTGCTGTTTCCATAGCATGGGAAATGCTTTTCTCTTTAAAATCATGATGTTTTTTACCTCCCCGAACATTTTTGGGCCGATTTCCCGATAGCTTTAAATAGAAAACACTACCTTAAAGGAGTGTTTTGGGGATGGCAGTAGGTTACGGACTATAACAGGAATGCTTGACGTTTCTGGCTGGCTAACAATGGGAACACCACAGTCTCTCCAGCAGGTTGAAGGGGAGGAAGCAAGGAAATGCCCTGAATGCGGCAGCAAAGACATCACTCGGAGAGATACCGAGCTGTTCTGCAACAAATGCGGGCTGGTGATCGATTAAACCTTTTCTGGCTTTTATGAGACAAAGAATACCTGAGTTCAGAAAATTTATTGAGTGTCATGATGCTTATTTTATAGGTTGTTCAGGTGTTGTTCCCTCTGCCTCACTTTCGGGGTTAACCAGATGCATCTTTAATATTGATTTTGACAGGGAAAATATCAGCTACCTGCTCGTTTCTTCCCAATTCCCGGCAGAGATGGCTCTCCTCCAAAGGCTTTCTGATGCAGAGATGGCTGGCTCCCAGCTTAATCGCCAGTTTGCCGTGCCGGCAAATGCTGATGGTGGACAGCTCTACTCGGGCGCTATCCTTTATGTTGTCTCACTTGCGTCTGGAAAAGATGTAAGCGCTCATTTTGATAGAATCAGCCAAAGACTCCAGTTTTCCCCCCAGTTATGCCCGGATGAATCGGGTTCAGGCGTTCTCCAAGAGTTTGAAAGGAAGATGGCTGAGAGCTTTAAAGAACTTTATCCCTTTGCGAAGAAGCTTATCGGGGCAATGGGCGGTTCAGGCCCTACCCTTTAGGCAGAAAGATTAAGCCTGTTGAAAAACGCAAAAGATTAGTTTGAGTAACCATCCAGTTGTTTGAAACTCACCGACGATATACAATGGGGGTGTATTTTTCTCTCTTTCGACTTGCATTTTTAGAATGCTTAATGATTATGTTTGAGGTACTTTTATATATCCCTGCCCACTTTCTAGGGTTATGGTCTCACAGATTGAACAGGCAATCATCGAGCAGCTCTTCTCCCTGAAAGAGTCGGTGAAATACACCGTTGCCCATAATGCAAAACAGCTGACAAAGAAAGTCACCATCAAGGGGACGCTTGAAGAGAAGCTGCTCATGGAAAGGAGCAAGACAAAGATTGCTCATGTGGGGTTTTCCTCCGGAGAGGGCATTATCTCTCCACTGATTGCTGATTTACTCCCTTCATTGATGCCGAAGCTCAAGGAAACGCCCTCGGGAGTATTTGCCTTAGAGCATTCCAGGGAAGTAGCTGTTGCTGAGAGAAAACAATCCTATTCCGTCACCATCGAATACTTTGAGAACGAGAATCAGGAATCCATCACGATAACAGCGGAAGAGCAGGATGAAAAGAAAAAGAAATATTCCTTTACAGCAGCCAGGGAAAAGCCGATTCCCGATGCGCTGCCTTATACGCTGCAATTGACCTATTCAAGAGATGACAAAGAAGAATCAGTGTCGCTCAACTACAAACTGAGGGATTATCCCAGCGAGAGGGATGAGAAGCTGCAGGATTTTTCCAACAGGGTGGACAAGACACTGCATATCCTTTCAAAATCGCTGATGCCGGGAGTCTGGGGATTTACTTATCTTGGGGAGAACTTCATGGCAAGAAGGGATGATTTAGTCGGGGAGACTGCGCAGATGGTCGATATCCATGAAGCAATCCACACGCCTGATGAATACGAAACCCGGGTCCTGACAGACTGGATCATGAGCAGGGAAAGGTTGAAGTATAAGAAGTAGATTTGTCGTATTTGTTTAATGTTTGAGCTTAATCGGATTCTGGACATCTCCAATAAATCTTGAGGATTTAAGCATCTCAATTCCCATCGCTTTAATCTTAATCTCAACAAGCTTCCTTTTATTATTAAATCAGCCATCGGAAGGTTTATAAATAGATACTGATTTATCAGTATAAATGATGATATAAAATGACAGTCCCTCCGCCC
>JACPBU010000115.1 GCA_016180165.1 Candidatus Woesearchaeota archaeon
TTAGTGAGTTATATTATACTGTTCGTGGAGCTAAGGAAAGAGAGCAACTTGATTTTTATAATAGATTAGGAGCAATGCTTGAAAATCCAAGCCATTTACATAATTTCACATCACCTGGTGAAATAGATAAATGCCAGCAAAGAATTGATGATATGAGAGAGAATCAGGGTATACCCTCTCCGAGTGTTGCAGATTTAGGTGGCAGCGATGGTGCAAAAAGGCTGTTTCTCTTGTATACAACAAACCCATCTCCACATCTTAAATCAGGTGATGCAGGAACATCTGGATATAAATCAGAATCAGTTAAACCATCATTACCAGATTGCCTTACTTCAGATATAATGCGCAATGTTGATCTGGGCAGAATTGGAGGAAAAAAATGAGAAGAACAAAGGTTAGCATTAGCGGTAGTAAGGTAGAAGTTTTGGCTCAGCAAGCTAGAGAAGAACTTAGCACGCTTCTTAATCCAAAAGGGATAGTTGTTTCCAGGGATCCTAATCTTGCAGATGATATTAGTGCTCTTGGCCTTTCTGAAGTTCCTTCTGATTTCGAAGAAAAAAGGGCCGGTGTTGAAAGATACCAATTTGAAAGTAGAGGAAGAGATGGTAAGCCTCAATTGGTTATAAGATTGTCACAATACACTGATAGGTATGTTATTACAGGAAATTCTGCTGGTGAGGTGACTGATCCTATATTGCATAGCCACACAGGAATAGGATTTGGAGCGCCACCTGGCAGTTCTGCAAAGCGCCAAGTAGTTGATTGGATAAAGGATTATGTTGCTACAAACTTGCGCAGAAATGCATCAAGCGGGAGATAATACGGCAATACTTACGGACAAAGGTTATTGAGCTATAGTTGTCCGCCCGTTATAGAAAATGACCTGCTTATCTTCTAGATATACTCGTGGACAAAAATAAATGAGCAAAAGTTGTCCACCCGTAATACGAAAAAACAATTATGTTTTTTGTACCCCGCATGGGTACGAAAAAATGTTTTTCATTTTTTGTACCCCGCAGGGGTAAGCAAAGGACAATTACATAATGCCCAAAATATTGTGTCCTTTGCTATATTTGCGCCCTTTGCTATAAAGAAATTCAAAAACTATGGTTGAATGCAATCATGCAATCGTGGAATCATACCATCTAATCTTTAGCCGGAGGCAGGATTTCGTTTGAAATGGCCCGAAACCTCTTTTTGGCTTATCTCGCCTTTCGCCTCATCATCAACTGGTCGATAGTCGGAACCTTGATGGTTGATCTCCTGAGTTTAGGATCATTGTTATCGGGGAGCTTATATCCTGTAAGGGGAACGTTGGGATGCGAAAGAATCGGCTGAGGTTTTTGCAGGGGAACAGGCTCCTCTTCGATTTCGGGGGCAGAGAGGATGGGGACATCCTCTCTGGTTTCTTCATCATAAGTCTCCAATTGGCTTTTCTTTTCTTCTGCAAAATCCCCATCATTCTCTATTGAGCCTTTATTTTCTTCTTCATTGCTTTGCTTTGCTACTGCAATGCTTTGCTTTTCAACTGAAAACCTTTCGGTTTCTTCTTCAATACTATGCTTTTCTTCGTCAATACTTTTGTTTCCATTTTCAATAATCCCTTTTTTGACTTGAAGGCTTACCATTTCGCTTTGAATGTTTTCATCCATTTCCTTTGAAACATTATTTTCGCCAGTCATATCCTCCCCTATCCTGTTTTCTTTTTCTCCTTCCGCCTCTTCAGAGGTTTTACCGCCATAAACTTCAAGTGCAATGTTTTCTTGGGTGTGCGGCAGGGATTGTCCGGAGGAGAACTCATGCTGGGCGCTGGCAGGGGTTCCGTAGGCTGTATCCGGCGATGCATCTTCCTGAGGCATACTGTCAAGCATCTGGGCAGATGCATTATCTCCGATTTCTTTAATAATCAATTCAGAAAGTTTCTGCAGCGGATCAATGCCTTTTCCGGAGCAATTATTGGTGAAATTATTCCAGACAGACTTTTCCACAAAAACCGGAACTTGCTCTTCAGCCATAATCAGCCATTCTTTGAGGGTTTATTTTTCCCTTCTGCTTTCCCTTCAAGAGCTGCCTGGGCAGCTGCTAATCTTGCTATCGGAACCCGGTAAGGGGAACAGCTTACTTCGGTCAATCCTATCCTGTGGCAGAATTTTACTGATTCTGGATCACCGCCATGCTCACCGCAGATGCCAATTTCGATTGATGGCTTCACTTTTCTTGCCTGGTCCACACACATCTTCATAAGCTTGCCAACTCCTTCCTGATCAATGCTCTGGAAAGGGTCCCTTTCGTAAATTCCCTGCTCAACATATTTGACAAGGAATCTTGCAGCATCGTCTCTTGAAAAGCCGCAGGTCATCTGGGTCAGGTCATTAGTCCCGAAGCTCATGAAATCAACTTCTTTTGCAAGCTCGTCAGAAAGCAATGCGCCTCTGGGAACCTCAATCATCGTCCCAAGCCAGAAATCTTTCCCCCTTACCTGGTTGAGCTGGGATGCGGCTGCATCAACGAGCTCTTTCTGCATCAAAAACTCTTTGAGGTTTCCGACAAGAGGGATCTCTATCTTAGGTATTGGCTTAAAGCCTTCTTTCCTGCATTCGATGGCTGCTTCCAAAATTGCCCTTGCCTGCATCTCAGTAATTTCAGGATAAGTAATTCCAAGCCTGCATCCCCTGAAGCCGAGCATAGGGTTGAACTCATGCAGATCAGAGATTGCCTGTTTTACTCTCTCAACAGGCACATTGAGCTCCCGGGATGCTTCTCTGATGTCATGCTCTTCTTTTGGCAGGAACTCATGCAGAGGCGGATCCAGAAGCCTGATGATAACTGGCTTATTGTCAAGCGCCTTAAAGAGCCCTTTGAAATCTTCTTTCTGCATCGGCTCAATCTTTGCCAGCGCTTTCCTGCGCTGCTCCACAGTCTCTGCCAGGATCATCTCTCTGACAGCCTTGATCCTGAAGCCTTCAAAGAACATATGCTCAGTCCTGCACAGGCCGATTCCTTCTGCGCCGAACTTTACTGCAACTGCAGCATCTTTGGGAGTATCGGCATTGGTGACAACATGGAGTTTTTTTGCTTTATCTGCCCATTCCATCAGCGTCCCGAAATTGCCTGACAATACCGGGTCAACAACAGGAACCTTTCCGAGTATCAATTCACCTTCCAAGCCATCAAGAGTGATGTAGTCC
>JACPBU010000110.1 GCA_016180165.1 Candidatus Woesearchaeota archaeon
TCCCTCCGTCCGCAGACCGGAACGCTGGATTCTCCCTCCGTCCGCAGACCGGAACGCTGGATTCTCCCTCCGTCCGCAGACCGGAACGCTGGATTCTCCATCCTTCCCGAAGGCACCGGAACACTACGCTTACCATTACGGGGACGCAGCGCCTGCGGTGTATCGTCTAGGATTTTGAAGGTGCTAAACAAATGCATTTCTTTTATTGCAGCAAACCTAGAAGCAGCGTATTGATTAAGCTCAGTCGAAGAAAAAATTAGGCTAAAATCTCATTTTCCACCCATGTATTTCATGGGTGGTTGACAGCGAGATAATCAATCTCGTGGAGAATGAGAACAAAAAATCCGGCCCGAGCGACCGGAGGGAGCGAGCATACCGCCGGTCTATTGACAAGCGGTGGTCGGATTTTTTTGATTCGGAAAATCCCAGCAACATCGGCGAGGCGAGGGCAGGGGACTTGCCCCCTGCGGGGTGCCCGAGCAGGGCAAAATTCCTCAGGGGAATTTTGACCGTCGAGCCCTTTGTTGCTGGGATTTTCAAATGGTGCATAAACCATGAAATAATTTGCTGCACTAGAAAAAATGTATTTGTTTAGCATCCAAAGGTCGAAACGCTTCTGAGTCTACGTTGAGTCCGTCGCGGGGGGACGACCCCTTCGGGGACGCAGGACCATTATGCCCATCTGGAAGTCATGGAGGAAAACCGCCCTCAGCCCGGGAATAAGCTGCCATTTAACTTTGAGTCTGCACTCATAATTATTTTTTCCACAGTCTTTCTTTTCATTGCATTAGGGCAGCCATGGGGAAATAAGATTGCCCATCCCTTCCCAACATCGTATCTCGCTTCTGATGCCTATTTCCATCAGGCGATGGCTGAATATGCGAAAGAGCAGGGGGGAGTGAAATGGGCTGCCCCTTGGTCGATAGGGGGGTATGAAGGTGTTTTAGACAGCCATCCTCCGATCGTATATCATCTTGCTGCTGCGCTCTCGACGGCAACAGGGATAGAGGTATATGACTCCCTCATGTTTCTCGCCGTCATAAGCTATCTGTTGGCCATCCTTGTTGCCTCCATGATTTGGAGAAAAGCAAATAAAAAGATAGCTATGCTTGCTTTGCCTGCCGGCCTTCTGGTCCTAACAGCAAAACTCACCCCTCTTATCTTTTGGGGATACTGGCTTTTGCTTGCAGGGATCATGTTCATGCTGGCAGCATTCTGGGGGATTCTTCATTTCGAAAGCGAGAGAAGCATAATCCCTTTGGCATTCTTCTTTTCTGCCCTTGCCTTATCCCACCAGCCGGAATTCACCTTTGCTGGCTTGTTTTTTGCAGCCCTCCTTGCCATCAAGGTGTGGAAAGAAAGGTCGATAAGCAAAGACCTCATCCTAAAAACAGGTAAATTTGCTATCCTCACAGGGGTGCTCGTTTTCTATTCACTTTTGGTTTTTTCCAACACTTTTCTTCTTGCAGAAGGTTTCAGGAAGACCTGGGATATGCAAAAAGCAGTTGGCGGTTACCCTCCGTTTGATCTTGTTGACCTTGGCATTTTCGGGCTTGTCGCCCTCGGAGGTATTGTCCTTTTTTTCATTTCGAGGAAAGATAGCATGAAAGTCCCTGCTGTCTCGCTGTATTGTTTTATCCTCGGTTATTTTATCTGGCTGGGGATGGGAAAGCGCGCATATGCCCACAGGTTATTTTGGATTATATATCTCTCCTTTTTTTTCGGCCTTGCGCTTTACACCCTTCTAAAGCTGATAGTAAAGAGTGCATCCACCCCGGTTTACTTCGGGGTTTCTTTTCTGTTGATAGGAATTTTTGCCCAGAGCGTCTTCAGCAATACCAACGTTGGCCAGGGCTCGATGAACCAGTATGATTGGGATGCGCTAAAATGGATATCTGAAAGCCTCCCAAAGGATGCCTGGGTCTATTATTTCTATTCCGATGCATTGGCATCAAATGCCCCTTTATACAATGCTCAGAGGGTATCATTCAACATCCGGCTCAAGCCTTTTATCGAGGCTATCCAGCAGGGAAAGATCAGGCGCTCTTATTCGTTCCACCTTGCTGACGGTTACCCGGTCTACATCCACCCCAATGGATTATTCTCTTTTTGTTTTTACAATGCTGAGCTGAAGCCCAGGAACGATTCATTCGAGTGCCTTCCGGAATATCAAAAATATCTGCCGGTGCCGGGAGAGGATGAGGAAAAAGATGTCTGCGGCATCGAATATGCTTATTTTGCCAGGGCTGCTTCGACACCGGCATTGGCCCAATACGGCATGGCAATCAGTGAGCTTCTGCTTAAAAATGATTGGATAAAAGAGATCTACTCAAATCCTTTAGTGTCTATCGTGCATAATGAAAAGCCGGGGGTTGATTGCTTTGGAAACTTCACAGCAGAGGATTAAGGAAGATGGAATCAAGATTGGGGCTGCTTTTGCAGTAGTCCTTGCAGTGCTGAAAATAGCCTTCTACCAGGAATCCTTTTTTTCCATCGTTAAATTAGCCCTCGCCATGTTCTGGCTTTTCATCATCCCGGGGTTTATGCTCCTCTATCTGTTCTCCCAAAAACTGGATTTTATCGAGCAGTTCATCATAGGGGCTGTCTTAGGGTTGGCATTTTTTGGCTCTTTGGGATACAACCTGAGGTTGATTGGCCTAAAGATTCCGGTGCAGAACTGGGCATTGCCGATTCTGGGCATAGCCCTTGGCCTTGCCGCATTATTGAAGAGGAAAAAAGGCGCTCCGGAAGCAAAGGATTAGGGAATTTGTATTTGTTTAGCACCCTAAAGTCGAAATCCCTTAACCTATCGACAGCGAGCGCGTTGCGGGGGGACGACCCCTACGGGGACGCAGCGCCTGCTGTGCATCGTCTAGGATTTCGAAGGTGCTAAACAAATACGGGAATTTTATTGTCAAAGACAACCCATTCTCAGATGGATTTCTCTTTCAGATTATTTTTCTTAAGGTCGCTAACCTCATATTGAACGAAGCCTTTACATTCTCGCAAACTATTTAAACTGCATAAAAGCTCTTTGCCCTATGAAAACAGTCCTGGTAACGGGCGGCGCTGGCTTTATCGGCAGCCATCTTTGTGCCGAGCTCCTGAAGAGAGGAAAGTATGTTATTTGCCTCGATAATTTCTTCACTGGCAGCAACCGCAATATCCAGGGCCTGATTGGCAATAAGAACTTCGAGGTGATGAGGCACGACATAATCCAGCCTATCTTCCTTGAGGTTGATGAGATATATAACCTTGCCTGCCCTGCATCCCCTGTCCACTACCAGTTTGACCCTATCAAGACTCTCCTGACATCGACAGTTGGTATGTTCAACATGCTTGGCATTGCAAAGCGTTGCAGGGCAAAGATCCTTCAGGCATCTACCTCTGAGGTTTATGGCAATGCCATGGTTCACCCCCAGCCTGAAACATACTGGGGGAATGTCAATTGTCTGGGGCCGAGGGCATGCTACGACGAAGGCAAACGGGTCGCAGAGACGTTTATGGTGGATTATTTCAAGGAAAACAAGGTTAACATCAGGCTTGTGAGGATTTTCAATACGTATGGCCCGCACATGGCCAAAGATGATGGAAGAGTTATCTCAAATTTTATCGTCCAGGCATTGCTGAACAAGCCGTTGACGGTATATGGTGACGGGAGCCACACAAGAAGCTTCTGCTATGTCGCTGACATGGTTGATGGCTTTATCAGGATGATGGAAAACAGGGAAGATTTTATCGGTCCGGTAAACCTCGGCAATCCCGAAGAGATAAGCATCGCAGCTCTTGCAAAAAAAATCATCGCTTTGGCAGGCAGCTCTTCCACCATCGAATTCAGGGAGTTGCCTGAAGATGACCCCGAAAGAAGGAACCCGGATATTTCCCTGGCAAAGAAAAAGCTAACTTGGCAGCCAACAACACCTTTGGAGTCAGGCCTGAAAAAGACAATTGCTTATTTTAAGGAAACATTGTAGGGCTTCTCGATATAATGCATAGAGAGTTTTGAATAGCTATTTTTTGTGCATATGCAAAGCGGCTCTATTTGGGGCTCTGGCTATTTTCTATAGTCCTTCAAGGTCTTTTATAGAGAATCCTGTTTAATCCTTTTCCCCGCCTAATCAGCTATCTTCCCCATATCTGCCTTGCCAGCTTTCTTTTTCTGTAAAGCCCTTACGAAGAGGGTGATTGCCGATATTACAAAAAATGCACTGGCAATTGCTGCTTTAAAGGGCAGCACAACTCCTATCCAATAGGCTACAGCAGGAAAAATCCCAAGGCCAAGGAACAGGGGGAATACAGCCTTCTCCTCCTCTTCCAGCTCCGTTTTTTCGAGCAGAAAATAAAAGGGAAGATAGCTTAAGATAATAAACCCAAAAAATACCTTAAATCCGGTAAAGCCAAAAAAGGCAGATGAAAACAGCGCTATCGCTGCACCGGTCAGCAGCCCGTTCTTTTTTTCCGATAGGTTAAGGTTCAAGCGCATACATCCCGATATTGTTCTGTTTATAGATTGAAGTCTTGTTGGCAAAGAGCTGCGCTTCAACAGCCCCCAATTGTTCGATGGCCCTGTTATTGTTCATGAGCGCAAAATCTGATGCATCGATCACCATAAAGGTTGCATTTTTGCCCTGAAAATTATTCTGCGCATCATACATCAGGTAGCGGTGCCCGGTCATGGAAAGCCAGCGTGTCTTTGCAAGGGATATCGAGCCAAGGTGGAATATCTTTGCATCTTCGGGAACATCCGACGATTTCAGCCATTGTGCAAAGGCATATTGCTCATTGTTGATCCTTGTGATGCCCTGGTAGGAATTTGTTAAGGTGCTCACCGCTGGGGGGATAAGGCTTGAGCCAAGAAAAATGATAAACAGCAGTGAGGCGCCATATTTGAGGTAAGCCCTATAGGATTTATGCAGGGGGATATAAGAGACAATAAACAACAATCCAATGGCCATTAGTGGGTAAAAGATATGTGCCGTCCCTGACAGCGACCTGTGGACTCTGCCTCTGCCGATGACATCGAGATGAAGCATGATATATAATGAGATGAGCCATGCTAACATAACCAGGTCCCGTGGTTTTCTTCTGGCGATGAGGGCAATCGCTCCGGCAATGATAAAAGGGATAGTCCACGCCGGGCCGATCATATCTTTGTAGGAAAAATATATTGGTGGCACCCCCGGATTATCTTCTGGCTTGAACCATTGGAGCAGTCTGGAATAATCTCCTTTGGAGCCTGCCTCTGCATCGGTTTCTGCGCGGAGGAGCACGTTTGCAGTTTGGAAGGGGAATATGCTTATCATGAGGATAAAAACCAGGACAGAAAAGGAAAAGTGTTTTCCAACGAAAAAAAACCTTTTCTCCCTGAAGGAGAAGAAAGCAGCCAGCAAAACCAACGCCCCGGTAGAATGGAAAAAAGTCATCGGATGGATATAGAGGTTGATGGCAAGCATCCCGGCAAGAAGATAAAGGTAAATAAATTTTTCCTTGCCTCCCTTATAGCTTTGGTAATATTGGTAGAAGCAGTAAAGCACCAAAGGGACAAATGCAAAGCCCATGCGCTCAGGCCATTGCCCCCAGAGGTAGACCATGATGTCCCGTAATGAAAATGAGAGGAGCAATAATGAGATGAGCGCAGGCAGGAACCCATAAAGCTTCCTTAAGAGAAAATAGACAGTCAACACCGCTAGTGATGAGAACACCGCATTTGCCAGGTAGATTGGCTTGTCAGTCTCTCCCCCGAGAGCCGAAGCGATTGCAAGATTGGTATGGAACGGCGGCGGATACCAAAGCACGTGGTTCTTGAACTTGTTGTCATCCCCATACCTGACATCGATATAATAGGGCAGCAGGGTAATCGAGCGGCCCTGCCATATCGTGAACTCAGCAACCGCATAATGGGATGCAGCATCGACCTCGCCATAAGGCATCGGATTTTGCCGGAGTGGGATTGTCCAGAAATAGACAGTAGTCAGATAGAGGATAACCACCAGGATCGCTTCATACTTTGGGTTAATTCCCATTTTATTTCTCGAGTTTCTTTTTGGTTAATAAGCTTTGTTGTGGGTGGAGGCTCCGTTCAAAATATCGCTTTCGCTCGGGTCAGCACAATTAGGTATTGCATCTTGTGGATGGAAGCCTCCCTAATCAGGAATATAATTCAGCAGATAATAGGTCGAGTAGCTGAAATAACTGGCATTATCAACAACATCTTTAAATCTGGCCTTGATGTCTTCGATAATCTCCAAGAGCTCGTTCAGGTCTTTGACAACAAGCTCTATCTCAAAGTCTGCACCACCGACCGTCTTATTGATCTGGTAGATGTTTTTATGGTAACGGCAGTATTCAAAGATGGCTTTATTTTTTGACGTCGATATAAGCGTGAGGTCAATCCTGTAAGAGGTATACCCTAATGTATTGATATCCAGCCCAATCTTATAGCCGCAGATAATTTTTTTCTTTTCGAGCCTGGCAATGCGCTTTTTAATCGTCTCTGGGGATAGTTTCAGCACCCTGCTCAATCCTAAGATTGGCTGCCTCACGTCAGGGGCGTATCTTCTGATAATTTTCCAATCGATTTCATCGGTTTCTTCGGCAACACTCTCCCCATACACCCTGGTTATGCTTTCTTTTTTCTCATCAAGGAAAAATGCCCTGTTAAAGTTGAATATTGGGGAATAGAAGCAAAAATTGTAGGTTTCGATGTTTGTTTTATATTTCTTAAGAAGGCTGTCCCAGGCCTCATGCACGACATTAATCGTTTTTGTTCCGATGAAGAAAGCCAAATCCCATTTTCCATGGCAGATGGCAATAGTCCATACATTCTCCTGGTTCTTGAGCTCCCCCACCAGGTTATTAAGCTCTGCTCTTGTCATCTGGCGGAACCGGATATAAATCCGGAACGTAAAGAATCCCAGCTTTGCCATATCCACAATCGCAGTAAATTGGGTGATGATTCTCTCTTCTTCGAGGCGCTGGATGCAGCGAGGGTGCATGATACTGCCGGCTTTGCGATGGATTTGATAAACCGGAGGATTGGTGATGGTAAAAAGCCGACAAAACTTTTTATTGACAAGGAGATTTTAAAAATGGGGCTTGTGCGGAGGGACGCAGAAGGAAAGTATTTTCTTGCCCCCCTTAAAGAGTTTGACCGGCTTTGAGCCATCATCTCCTGGCATGTGGAGCAGAGTAAGATTCTCTTGCCGATGGAGGTTACCCCTACAAAAACGACAAGTTTATAAATCTGTAGGGGTAACTAATTGTTATGTACTTCAAAAAAAGGAAGGTTAAGGGCAATACCTACAGATACGCAGTGAAAACCATCCGGCTCCCCAATGGCAAAGTTGCAAGCCTTGAAAGAATGTATAAGGGGGAGTCTCAGAAAGCATTGCAGGATTATTTCGGGCAAAAGGAGATAGGAGCCTTTGCGCAGTTTGCATTAAAAGCCTATGGAACTGACCACATTTTTAATGAGCAGGCGCTGCAGAAGATAGAGCAGATTCGGGTTGAATACCGGAAGGTCATGAGGCACATTCCGGCAACGGCGCAAAAAGGCCTCCTTGACAGGTTTACTGCTAACTTTACTTATGAAAGCAACGCATTGGAGGGGAATTCGCTTACCCTCAAGGACGTGGCTATGGTCATGTTTGAGAATGCCTCGCTGAAAAGCAAGGATCTCCGTGAGATTTATGAGGCGAGAAATTCAAGGAAGGTCGTTGAGCTTATCATGAAGAACAAGCTTGACGTCTCCCACAAGGACATAAAGGCGATGCATAAGATGCTCCTGAAAGACATCCTCTCAGGGGGAAGCTATAAGGCTTTGCCTAATATCATTTTGGGGTCCCCTGTTGAGACTGCCCTGCCAGAACATGTTTTTAGCAGGATGGAACACCTCATCCGATGGTATCACACCCAAAAGCAGCATATCCACCCACTAAAGCTTGCAGCGCTCTTTCACGGAAAATTTGAGCAGATCCATCCCTTTGACGACGGCAATGGAAGGGTTGGAAGATTTCTCATCAATACTATCCTCATCAAGAACAAATATCCCCCCCTTATCATCAGAAAATCGCAAAGGGTTTCCTATCTCAGGGCGCTGCAGGCATTTGACGCCAATCACCCTGATCTTCTTGAGCGGCTGGCGCTCCAGCGCTTTAAGGAAACGTTTGAAAAATTCTTTCAGGTGTATGTGAAGTATCTTTAGCAGGGGAGAAGGTTGTTGCTCAAATTCCAGTCATATCTCAGCCACCGATGCAGTTCTTCACCCTCTCAAAAACATCCTCAACGCTTATCGCCTGCAGGCACTTATTATCGGTGCATGGCGTCTTTCTGTGGTTGAAGGCTGAGACGCAGGGTGAGCATGCCATGTTTGAGTAAAGGGGAGTGCAATTCTCGCTTAATGGCTTGTATAACTCCGGCGTTTCTGGGCCGAAGAAGACAAAAATATTGATTGGGGTGAGAGAGGCAAAATGCGCTGGGCCGGAATCGTTTGTTATCAGGGCTTTGCCGATATTGAACAGGCAGATAAGCTCGCTTAATGTCGTTTGGCCTGTAAAGTCAATGCACCGGGCATCGCTGGCAAAACTGCAGATTGCTTCTGCATCTGGCTTTTCAGAGGCGACGCCCGTGATGATGGCGAAAGTATTTGGGATCTGGACAAGTTTTTTTGCCAGCAGTTTGAAATTTTCTATCGGCCATTTCCTGATGGGCAGCAATTGGGAGGCATTGGGGTTGAGGAGGACAATAGTTGAATTTTCGCTGATATCCTTGTTCAGCCGCTGCAGCTTTGCAAGCAGCTTTTTCTTTTCCTGTCGAGATGATAGCCTTTTACAGGCGGTAATCTCGGGCTTGGTAATTGGCCTCTTGAGGAGGGGTACCTGCTGGTAAGGGTCTTCTGCAAGAGCATACACTAAAGCCATAAAACTCTGGCTGATGTGGTAGTAAGGATTGTATTGGACCCTGTGGGTCTGGAAATTTCCACGATACAGGCCTTCCATGTGGTATTTGTAAAATCCGGAAACTGCCTTTGCGCCTGAAAAATAGCTCAGGAGGGAGGTGAAGCGTGAAAAGAGCTCTAGATCAACGACGGTGTCAATCCCTCTGAGGCGCATCTTCATGATGGCAGCGAGGGTGTCCCAGGCTAAAACAAAAAAATTTTTGCTACGGATAGTGAGGATTTTCTCCGGGGGGATGATGTCCAGAAGCTTGACGCTCTCAGCGTTCTCCTTAAATATCAGAAAGAAGAGATTCCCCGTAAAAAGTTCCTTTGCCTTCTTCATCGCACTGTAGGCCAAAACCGTAGAGCCCATCTCAGAAAGCTCGATAAAAAGGATATTTTTTGGCCTGAATCTTTTTGGCAGCCTTCTGATGCGGATCAGCCGTTGGAAGGAATTCAGGAGCGACATTAGGAAACAAAGAGGGATGCCCGCATACTTGTCAACAAGACGCATCAGGTCAGGTTTCATAAGCTGATTAAGGTCGGGGAGGTTATATAAATCTTGCTGAGAAGATGCGGCTCCGTTCAAATTATAGGTTAGCAGCCTAAGGTAAAAATCATTTGCCTTCTGAATCAAGCTGACAAGGGGGGTCGCCCTCCGTTGCGAAGCAACCGGAACGCAGGATTATCCCTCCGTCCGCAGACCGGAACGCTGGATTATCCCCAACGGGGAATGGCAGCAAACGGAAAAAATATTTACGATTTTTAAGCTGCTAACCCGAGCGAAGCGAGATTTTGAACGGAGCCTGAGAAGATGCTGCTTGTGTTGTCCAGTACTTTGGGAAGATGAGAACTCTTTTATTGCGTATGGGCA
Source organism: Candidatus Woesearchaeota archaeon (assembly GCA_016180165.1). GTDB lineage: Archaea > Nanobdellota > Nanobdellia > Woesearchaeales > JACPBV01 > JACPBV01. The sequence goes on from JACPBU010000110.1 coordinate 9,810, forward strand.
CTTTTCACAAGAGCCAGATCCGCATCCACCATGATCTTTGCCAGCTCCTTGAACCTAACTTTGGGCTTCCATCCAAGGAGCTTATGTGCCTTTGATGCATCGCCTACAAGGACATCAACTTCTGCAGGCCTGATAAGCCCCTGGTCGGTCTTGACATGGCCTTTATAGTCTAAGCCTGCATGGGCAAAGGCGCTCTCGCAGAATTCCCTGACGCTATGGCTTTCTCCTGTTGCGATGACAAAATCTTCAGGTTCCTTTTGCTGCATCATCAGGTACATCGCTTCAACGTAATCTGGAGCATATCCCCAGTCCCGCTTTGCATCAAGGTTCCCCATTTGGAGCTCTTTTTGAAGCCCCGCTTTGATTCGGGCAACAGCAAGGGAAATCTTCCTTGTGGCAAACTGAGGCCCCCTTCTTGGGCTCTCATGGTTGAATAAGATGCCGTTGACAGCGAACATGCCATAGCTTTCCCGGTAATTTTTAGTGATATAGAATCCATATACCTTTGAGACGCCATAAGGTGACCTTGGGTAAAACGGGGTATTTTCATTCTGCGGTGACTCTTTTACCTTGCCGAACATCTCGCTCGAAGCGGCGTTGTAGAACTTGATTTTGGGATTCACTTTTCGGATAGCCTCAAGTATCCTTGTTGTCCCAAGCCCGGTAACATCTCCCGTCAGGATAGGCTGCTCCCATGATGTCGGCACAAAGCTCTGTGCAGCCAGGTGGTAGATTTCATCAGGCCTCGCATCCCTGATGATCTCAAGGAGGGACGACATATCAGTAAGGTCTCCACAGGCAAGCTTTATCTTGTCCTTGATATGGGCAATCCTTCCAAAAGAGTCAGTTGATTGGCGCCTGAACATCCCGATGACTTCATACCCTTGGCTGAGCAGGAACTCCGCCAGGTAAGAGCCGTCTTGGCCAGTTACACCGGTGATTAATGCTTTTTTGATATCTGTTTTCATAACTCTGTCGAATTAAGGAACCTTTTTAAACGTTGCTGAAATTTCACGCTTATGGCTTACCCCGGGACATATGAGGCGGCATTAAGCCTTCTCGAAGGCATTGGCAAAGGCGCAAAGATAGTTGACCTTGGCTGCGGCCGTGGATTTATTGTCGAAGAGCTGAGGAAAAGGGGCTTCCGAAATATTGCCTATTGCGACCTCGTTGACAATTTTGATGGCAAGGTTGTCCTTATGGATTTTAACAGGGGTCTTGATTTCCCGGACGGCAGCTTTGATGTTGCGATATCCACCGAGGTTGTTGAACATCTTGAAAACAAATACCAATTTTTCAGAGAAGTGAAGAGGATTCTGAAGAAAGATGGCATTTTTATTTTTTCTTCTCCAAATCTGAACAATATCTTCAACCGCACGGTATTCTTGTTCAAAAAAAGGTTTATAGAGTTTAATGCGAAAGAGCAGCCCCATCACGTCAATCCTTTCTTTCTCTGGCAGCTTCCCGGTTTCTTCAGCATAGAGAAGACCGCCTTTAACCGTGGTTTTATCCCTTTGGTGAGGCTCCCCATGATACGGAGCATGGCCTTTGGGCAGTGCATGATTGTGCGCTGCAGGGTCAAAAAAGATTGAGCCAGAGATTGAGCCAGAGAAAGAGGATGGGGGCAGAAAATTGGATTAAAGGCTCAAACCCAATCTTGAAATGAAATGCAAGCGAAGGTTCGGAAAAAACGGCCACCAAAAGGTAATCCATCAGCAGAAAACTTCAAGGTAAGCAATCCTCATGAAAATCGCAATATTGACGCCCACCTTCTCCCCATTTTCCGGCATTGACCGGTTAGTGGAGGGCCAGGCGGAAAGGTTTATAGCAGAAGGGCATCACGTCGATATCTTTACTTTCGATGCCTCTCTGAAGCCGAAACAGGCAGGCCTATTTGTCCTGGGGATGCCCAGGAGCCCATTCTTGCAGAGGATATACCGTTTGCTCTTTTTCCTCGACAGGGATAAGATAAGGTATTACGTTGAGATGCTAAGGCATTATGACAGGATTATCTCCCATCTTTATCCGATGAACCTCCTTGCGGCAAAGGCAAAAAAGATTAACCCTGAGCTTGAATATGTTTACTACAATGCCGGTGTTGGAATTGTTCCCGAGTATTCTTTTCCTGAGCGCATCTATCTGAAGCTATTCAACTATCTCAACAACAGGACTGTCAGGAATTGTGATAGTGCAATCTCTATTTCCGCTTACTTGCGGGGCGTGTTGAAAGAGGAGACGGGCATTGACAGTTCAGTCGAGCCGATTCCAGTCGATAAGGCAAGGTTCAATCCCCGCATCAATGGCGCCAGAGTCAGGAAGCAGCACGGCATAGGCAATGGCCCCGTCCTCCTTTACGTCGGTAGGATTAGCCCCCACAAAGGCATTCATCTCCTGATTGATGCTTTCAGGCGTGTTGAGAAAGCTTTCCCCGGATCAAAGCTGTTGGTTGTGGGCAAGCATACATTTCCAGGCTACAGCAGGAAATTGCACAGTATGGCCGATGAAAATGTGATTTTTGCAGGGTTTGTCCCCGACGAAGAGCTGCCGGGCTATTATGGGGCATGTGACCTCTATGTGACAGCATCCCTCTGGGAAGGGTTTGACATTCCCGTTGTCGAAGCCCAGGCCTGCGGAAAGAAAGTGGTTGCTTTTGATCTTTGCTCGCACCCCGAGGTCATAAAGAAGGGAGTTCTTGTCAGGCCAAGGGACATCCAGGCCTTTGCGGAATCAGTGAACAAGCTTCTTCAGGAAACGAAAAAGTTTAAATAAGATGGTAAGCTTTCGTCGAAGAGGATGGGCTGGGAGCTCAACCTCAATCTCAACCCCCACCTCAACCCCCATCTCAACCACACAGCAATGGCAGTAAAATTTCTTATTACGGGCGGCGCAGGCTTCATCGGCAGTAATTTCATTAGGTTGCTCCTTCAAAGGTATCCTGATGGCAAGGTCATCAACCTGGATAAGCTGACTTATGCAGGTAACCTCAACAACCTGAAGGATATTGAAAATGACCCTCGCTATGAATTCCTCAAGGGGGACATCTGTGATGAAAAGATTGTTGAGAAGGCCTGCAAGGGTGTTGACATTATTCTGAATTTTGCTGCAGAAAGCCACGTAGACCGCTCTATTTCAGGTCCTGCTGTCTTCATAAAGACAGACATGATGGGCACTCAGGTTTTGCTCGATGCTGTGAGAAAGTTTAAAATAAAAAGATTCATCCAAGTCAGCACCGACGAGGTGTATGGGAGCATCCAGAAAGGCTCTTTCAAAGAGTCAGATAATCTGATGCCAAGCAGCCCTTACTCGGCATCGAAGGCAGCAGCTGACCTTTTGGTCCATGCCTACATCGCTACCTATAAAGTCCCCGCAATCATAGTAAGGAGCACAAACAATTTTGGCCCGTATCAATATCCCGAAAAGATGATACCCTTGTTTGTCACCAATCTCCTCCAGGGGAAGAAAGTGCCGGTGTATGGGGATGGCCTTAATGTGAGAGACTGGATTTATGTTCTTGACAATTGCGAAGCCATACTCCATGTTGTGGAAAATGGGGAGCTTGGTGGGATTTACAACATTGGCGGAGGCAACGAAAAGCGCAATATTGATATAACGAGGGTGATGCTCAGGCACATGGGCAAAGGTGAAGAAGTGATTGAATATGTGAAAGACAGGCCCGGCCACGACTTGCGTTACTCTTTGGATTGCGATAAGATTCATGCATTGGGATGGAAGCCCAGGCATAGCTTCGAAAAAGCATTAAAAGAGACCATAGATTGGTATTCCTCTCACCAGGGATGGTGGAAGCCGCTGAAAGAAAAAGTTTGAGGGAGCCAAGATTAAGGAGAAAAACATTTCATGAAAGGTGTCATTTTAGCAGGAGGCAGGGGAGAGCGTTTATTTCCCCTGACCAAGGTTGTCAATAAGCACTTATTGCCGGTAGGCAGGGAGCCGATGATATTCAATCCTATCAGGAAGCTCGTTGAAGCTGGGATTAAGCAGATCCTGGTTGTCACTTCCACCCTCCACATGGGAGATATTGTCAATGCCTGCGGCTCTGGAAAAGAATTTGGGTGTGAGTTTACTTTCAAGGTTCAGGAATCAAATCTGGGCATTGCGGATGCGCTCCGCCTTGCAGAGAGCTTTGCAGCAGGAGAGAAGATTGTGGTGATTCTCGGGGACAATATCACTACTGGCTCCTTAAAGCAATTCGTCGATGAATTTGAAAAGCAGCCCAAAGGGGCCAAGGTGCTCCTGAAGGAAGTATCAGACCCAAGCAGGTTTGGGATTGCCGCTTTGGACGAGGAGCAGATCATCTCCATAGAGGAGAAGCCGAAGCGCCCAAAATCCAATTTTGCAGTAATAGGCTATTATATGTTTGACAGCAGGGTTTTTGGCATTATCAGAAAACTCAAGCCCTCCGCGCGTGGTGAGTATGAAATTACCGATGTGAACAACGAATACCTCAGGCAGAGAGAGCTGACCTATGGTATCCTGAAAGGAGAATGGACTGACGCAGGGACTTTTGAGAGCCTCGCCTTTGCAAATAAGATGGTTCTGAAGTGATTGACTATGGAAAAGCCGGCAATCGAGGGCGGAAACCCAGTGAGAAAAGACTTTCTTGTCTTCGGCCAGCCCGATGTCGGAGAGGAAGAGATTAATGAAGTTGTTGACAGCTTGAGGAAGCGGTGGCTTTCCACAGGCCCGAAAGTGAAGCTGTTTGCAGAGCAGTTTAATAAGTTTATAGGCTCCGGATTTTCAGTCCCGGTGAATTCCTGCACTGCTGCCCTTCATCTTTCCCTCATTGCAGCAGGGATTGGCCCGGGAGATGAAGTGATTGTTCCTTCAATGACATTTGCGGCAACTGCCAATGTTGTTGTCCATGCAGGTGCCGCTCCCATTCTTGTTGATTGCCAGAAAGATACGATGAACATAGCTCCTGATGCTATCGAAAAAGCCCTGACAAAAAAAACAAAAGCTGTCATCCCTGTCCATTTTGCCGGCCTCCCTTGCGATATGGATGCGATTCATGCGTTGGCCAGGAAGCATGCTCTGGTCGTTATTGAAGATGCTGCCCATGCCGTCGAAGCGGTTTACCGCGGAAAAAAGATCGGCACCTTGAGCAAATTCACCTGCTTCAGCTTCTATGCCACAAAAAACATCACGACAGGTGAAGGCGGCATGGTCACCACTGATGATGCTGCTCTCGCAGAAAAGATAGGCATTCTCGGCTTGCATGGGCTGAGCAAAGGCGCATGGTCGAGATACTCTGCCCACACCGAAGGATTCAGGCACTACGAAGTGTTGTATCCTGGCTATAAATATAATATGATGGACCTGCAGGCCGCTATCGGCATCCATCAGCTTAAGAAGGTCAATGTTTTCCTGGCCAAGCGGGAAAAGATTTGGAAAAGGTATAATGATGCATTCTCTCCATTGCCTGTCTTTTTGCCCCCAGAGCCCGGATCCGGCAGCAGGCATTCACGCCACCTCTACATCCTTGTCCTTGACCTTGGACGGATAAAAGTTTCACGTGACCGCATCCTCGATGCCCTTGTCAAAGAGGGCATCGGCACCGGAGTCCATTATAAAGCCCTCCATCTCCAGCCCTATTACCAAAAAAGGTTTGGTCTCACGCCGGAAAGCTTCCCCAACGCAACTTTCATCTCAGAGAGGGCATTTTCCCTTCCTCTCGGGCCGGGGATGGATGAATCTGATATCGATGATGTGATAACTGCTGTAAAAAAAATTCTTGCCTACTATGCCCGCTGAGCTTTTTAAGAAGATTGAGCGCCTTGACCGCATTAATTGGTGGATTCTCGGTAAAAAAGAATTGACATCTTATCTGATCCGGAAGTTTATTCCTGCTGGGAGTTCTCTCTTGAATGTTGGCTGCGGAAGCTGCAACCTTGGAAAGGAAATCTTTTTGCATTACACGGTCCTGGGTGTTGATGATTCAAAAGAGATGGTAGGGTACTGCAGGAGCAAAGGCATCACTGCAATAAAGGGGAGTGCAGGAAGGTTGCCTTTTCCCGACGATAGTTTTGATGGAGTCCTCTGCCTGGACGTATTAGAGCACCTTAAAGACGATGCTGCGGCTGAGAAAGAG
>JACPBU010000056.1 GCA_016180165.1 Candidatus Woesearchaeota archaeon
ATCTGGATGGCGGATAAGGGGAGCTTTGCATCTTCCGGAAAGAGCGTTCTCTACTCTGGAAAGCCCATTTGGGCTCATTCAGTTTTTGCGCATAATCCCTAAATTGATTTTCTGTGATTTGTTCCATGGTTCCAATTTTTTCTCAATTGATGGCAGGATATGTGATGCTGTTTTTTTGGCGAGAGCATTTCCCGATAATGGGAGAGGGAATCTGCCGCTAACCGAGGCTGCCTTCCATCTCGAGCTGGATCAGCCTGTTGAGCTCGACTGCATATTCCAGCGGAAGCTCTTTGACAACCGGCTCAATAAAGCCGGAGACTATCATCTGGGTAGCTGCCTCCTCACCGATTCCCCTGCTCATGAGATAAAAAACCTGCTCCTCGCTGATCTTTCCGACGGTAGCTTCGTGGGCCAAGTCCGTTGTCGGCTCCTTGACATCCATGTAAGGGATGGTGTTTGACTGGGACCTGCTGTCCATCATCAGCGCATCGCAGTTGACATTTGAGGTTGTGTTGGCAGCCCCTTTCTTCACGCTGATAAGCCCGCGATAGGTAGTTATGCCGCCATCCTTGCTGATGGATTTTGACTGGACGTTTGAGCTTGTCTGCTTCCCAAGGTGCACGATCTTTGAGCCCGTGTCCTGGTTCTGGCCTTTTCCTGCATAAGCGATGCCGATGAAGTTTGCCTTTGCTCTGTCGCCGATGAGCATGGAAGCGGGGTAGAGCATGGTCACACATGATCCCATATTCCCGTTTACCCATTCAATGATCCCATCATCATAGACAACAGCTCTCTTCGTGTTCAGGTTAAAGGTATTCCTGCTCCAGTTCTCGATGCTGGAGTATCTTGCCCTTGCCCCCTTGAGCACATGGATCTCGACACAGCCGGCATGCAGCGAGCTTGAGCCGTATTGAGGAGCAGAGCAGCCTTCAATATAGTGCATTTCAGCGCCCTCATCGACGATAATCAGCGTATGCTCGAACTGGCCGCCTTTCTTTGCATTCATCCTGAAATAGGCCTGCAGCGGGGTTGTCAGCTTGACGCCCTTGGGAATATAGATAAAAGTCCCTCCCGACCATACCGCAGCATGAAGCGCAGAGAATTTGTGGAGGCGTATCGGGACGCAGCTTGTCATAAAATATTTTTTCACCAGCTCCGGATACTGCTTTACTGCCTCATCGCAGTCAAGAAAGACAACACCCTGCTTCTCCCACTCTTCCTTGAGCTTGTGGTAGACGACAGAGCTTTCATACTGCGCCCCTACGCCAGCCAGCACTTTCTTCTCAGCCTCAGGGATGCCAAGCCTCTCAAAGGTTTTCTTGATGTCGCTGGGTACTTCGTCCCAGCTTGTAGCATTTTGCTTTGCATCAGGGATCATGTAAAAATAAATCTGGCTCAGATCAAGATTTTTTAAACTCGGCCCCCAGCCCGGCATCTCCAATTCCAAAAATGCCCTGTAGCCTTCCAGCCTTTTTTTGAGCATCCACTCAGGTTCTTTTTTATCTCTGGAAATCTCTCTCACTACCTCCTCAGAAATCCCTGGCTCTGCCTTAAAGAGCAGCTTTTCGGGGTTATAAGTATCGAGAGCTTCCCTGCTGATCTGGAAGGTGCTCATATCGGTTTTATCCCTTGCGTGATTGCCCATGTCGGCCTTGGTTGGTTGAGTTTCAGTCATGTCGGTCTTGCTCATGTAAGTTTTGTTCTTGCCGGGATTTGTCACGTTTGCCTTGGTTGGTTGAGTTTCAGTCATTTTGGCATTTCTTCCTTAACATCATTTCAGTCCAGTTTTTCTTGGTTGAGTGTATGAAGCTCCAGCCCTTTCTGAATTAGCCCTAACATTCCTTTGCTGCGCATCACTGGATTTTTCATCAGTAAATCTATAGTTAACCATAGTTAAGTTTCGTTTATAAATGTTTGGATTGAAAAACGGATTTCGAACCAGGCAGTAATCCCTAAGCACATCTTGACTCCAAGATTCGGTTAGAACCCGCTCATTATCCATAAAAGGCTTTTTCTGCCAGCAGAAAGGCCAGGGCACATAAAACTTTATATACCGCCCCCACTTAAGCGGGCTTTATGAGCAAGCTTATGCCCAAGGAACTTGAAGTGTTCTACCTAATCCCTGCCCTCCGGCGTGAGCTTTCAAGGATTTTCATCGGGAAATACAAGCTCAGCCAGAAGGATATTGCCGGCATCCTCGGCATGACTGAATCTGCCATCTCCCAGTATCTCAAGTCCAAAAGGGGCAGTGAGCTGAAGTTTTCCAGCGAAGAGCTGGCAAAGATCAATGTCTGCGCAAAAAAGATTCTTGACGACAAAAAAAATGTGCTCAAGCACCTGTATGATGTTACTGTTTCCCTAAGGGGGACGAATGCGATCTGCTCCCTGCACCGGAAGCAGGACAAAGGCATTTCCCATGAATGCAGGATTTGCAAAGTTGAGGGGTACTGAAGCTTTTTTTAGTGAAATACCGATATATTGTTAAATGACATTAAATCACTGTTTCTTCATGGCTATCCAACTATCATTTTTTGGAAGATTACAGGCGGAGTTTTATCCCCGTTATAGGTCATTGAACGAGCAGAATAATGCTTTTGAAAAATTACCAGCAGAGCGCACCTTTGCTGACAGGATGGTCATGCTAAAAGGGCCCCTTACTGAGAAGGAAATAAGGGAAAGGGATGTTAGGGACAAGATCTACAGTTTTTGCCTAAAACCGCTTGAAGAATTGGTAGGGGAAAAAAGCACAACTATATTGGATCCCATTGTAGGTGAACATACCCTTATCCCCTTTGTAAGGATTGATACGCCCAAATTTAAGAGAGGTGACCATAAATCAATTGCGCAAGCCTTTTTACTTGTCGGGCAAATGGAAACATGGTATTATCATCTCCCTTCAGCTTTTGAAGAACAGAAATATTTGAAAGGATTAAAGGAAGAATTGATAAAAGTGTTCGAGGAACACGTGTTGTATTTTGGGGAACCCCTCCAATCAGGACTTCTCAGGGCATAAGGAAGGTATGAATGAAAGTGCAATTATTCTTTTCTTATAGCATCTTATAGTAAATCACCGAAATTCTCGAAAATCCAAAAGGTGATTTACTATACTAGAAAATCTCGCAATATTTCGATAATTAACGAGATTTGCTATT
>JACPBU010000057.1 GCA_016180165.1 Candidatus Woesearchaeota archaeon
GGGACAGTATCTCCTTCCCAGACCAGCTGATTTTTTGATAACCTTTTTTGTGCAAATCTATTGCCCTCATAATACTCCGCACAATCTGATTTTAACCTGCCAGCTGCTCGGGTTGTCGTGACAACTTTTAGTACTTTATCTTCTACTTCTTTTTTTATGTTGATTATATCTTTACCTTTTCCGATAAAGACTTGTAATCTTAATAAGAAATTCATAAGTGCCATTATCTCTAATCGAAGCTTTCTGAACATAAATGGGAACTGGCCCTCGGGAGTTGCTAACCTGAATTCGAGGTGCTTAGCGGCCCAAGGTGATCGGTTTATCCAATCCTTAAACTCGGCAGTGATATAGGGCATTCCCAGGCTTAGTAATTTCCCCTCTTCCCCTGCATCCGCCTCTGCCTTCCCCCCAAACATTCCCATCCCCCCAACAAGCAGGAATATTCCAACACCGACTATCCCCCCTAATACCTTAGTCACCAGGCTGAAAGACTCCACTCCTCCTCCGATGGCATCCCCAAACCTAGGATTGATGACATAGATAGCGAGGAAGAGAACTATCACCAATCTTCCAACATGTGCAGCGATGGAATCCGGCTCTTTGACTACCTGGGAAAACACATTACTGATTCCACTCCCCGTATCCCCTCCTGCTCCAGCCGTTGACATTATGGATGCCCTCCCCCGCCGCCCATAAATGCCCTATGCCCCCACCATAACAACACATAGGGAACTACCAGCACAATTATCCATTTCATCGCCCAGCTCACTCCCATCTCCCCCATCCACACCAATAACCCGCCCAATCCTTTCTGGTCAGGGAAAGTTATTGTTGCCATGATGATGACAAATATGATGGCTATCACCTTGCCCCACTGCTCTCCAAAACTTCCTTTCAGCTGGTCGTAGAAAATCCACCCAAAAACCAGTTCCCCAAAGCCGATGACCATCTCCACCCCTATTTTCGGCGATACTGCCATATTATAAGCGATGATAAATGACATAATCGCATTCAGCTTGCCAACATCCCCCTGCAGCTTAACCTTGCTGAACAGGAGATAAAACACAAGTAATGCCCCGATAAATATTCCCATCCTCTTCGGGCTTTTCAATACCCCCATTGCCTCGCCTTTATTATCTTTCTGCAAAACACCGTCAACAGTCCCAAAGAGGAAGAACTTTGGCGTCTTCATCAGGTTGTAGTTCCAGAAGAAAGGCGTTTTCTTGAACTGGGCAAGCTTCCCTCCCTTTGGCGCATTGAAGACCGGTGCAAGCGTCAGCATGAGCACAACGACGCCAATAAAGATAAGCAATACTGCCTGGCTCTTGACAGCATCAAGCTTGATCTCAAGCAGAGTCAACAGGATGTAGATGAATCCGGTGATTGCAAGAGTATTGACGATGACAGGCAGTATCCCCCCGGCGACAGATCCGGCTTCTTTCACCCTGTCCGACAAAGCTCCTTCAACAATGATTGAGGCAAGCATGGCTCCGATTAGCAAAAACAGCATCCTCCCCATCTTTGCTTTACTTCCTGCCATCTTTGCCTCTTTTTTCAATCTCATGCAGCAGCTGCAATACCGCCTTGTCGATGAAATTCTTGACAGAAGGATATTCAAAGCGCATATCACCATCAGAAATAACCTGCTCTATCTTCTTCTTGAGTTCAGCATCTATCTTTACCGGAGTGTCTTTCAAGCGGAATTCCCTCGTAACTAATAGTTACTCAAAGTTACTATATAAAAAGGTTTCGGAAGCTGAATGCTTCCGAACCTAGGAAAATCCCAAGATTTTCTGTTGGTTTCGGAAGCTGAATGCTTCCGAACCTAGGAAAATCCCAAGATTTTCTGTTGTTCCCGGACGAAGCGAGCGGAACTAGGAAAACTTTGTTTTCGGTTTATCTTCAGATTTTCTGTTGGGGTGGTCGGAATTTTTTTGAATGGTGCTTAGGGGATATCCGGGAGAAGTAACTTAAAGTATTTAAAAGTTACTAAAAGTAACCATTAGGGAATCAAACAATAAACCAAGGAGAGTGAAGAACTGATTGCTCAATACTCGAGTATCTTTTTGATTTTTACGGTAATATGGTGCTTCTTAAACAGGCTGTGGAAAGGGGGGGAATGCTCTAAAGGCACCGAGATGCACCCTTTCCCAAGCCTTTCTCCGGAAAACTTTTGAAGAAGCCCCTCATATGCCCGTTTCCCGGCTTTGAAGCCGAACATTTTTTTATTGAATAAGGTTCTCCTCGAGTTTGGCCGGATATTCTCCCAGATGAAATATGCTTTATGCACGCCCTTTGAGACGGGGGGCATAAACTTCCCATACATGACTATGCCGTTTGCAATGATGCTTGGCAGCAGCTCCCCCCATTCCTTTAAAATGCCTACTTTCAGGGAAATCTCCCTTTCCATCTCCAGTAGCTTCCAGTAATGCCGGACTTTTGTCGAGGCCAAAAATTCATGGAGTATCTTATCTGCAGTATCCTGGAGCTTGGTGCTTTCCCCTGCAACATCGATAAAAATATCAATGTCGCTGGTTTCATCCTCCTCATCCCTCGAGGCCGAGCCAAAAAGGATTATTGACCGGATGGCGCTCCTTTCCTCAATATGCTGCATGAGGAAAGAAGAGAAATCCATTGCATAGGCGAGCGTCTTATATTTCATCGAGCCCAGCCTCCTTGATCTTTGTTTTAAGGCAATTCAGCTCCTCAAGAGCCTGGCGGATAACCTCAGCTTTTTGGGGCCTGCCATAACAGAGTGCATCTCTTTTTTCTTCGATTGCCTGTATCAGTGAAAGAATCTCCTCCTTAGATGGAAAAGTAAATGGAAACTTCTCTGCAACCTTATTTTTCGATTTAAACCACTCGTGCTTTACCACAAACCCGGGGTCAATAAGCGCCTTTTTATGGAGAAGCATCTCAAACATGTCAGCGCACGCTGAAGAAGCATGAAAGCCTATTGTTCTCTGCCTTTGCTCAATGCCTTTTTCGATTGCTTCTTGAATAACCTGAAGGCCTTCCTGGAGCCTTGCTAAATGGTTTTCGATATTCATAGTTACAGGTAAAACCAATAACTGGCTACAGATGAAACTACTATATACTTATATTTAATTCTGGTAATTATTAAATAGTTGTCCATCCAGTATGGTTGGTTGAATATGCTCTATTAATTACATTCCTTGAATGTAATAAGTTCAGCTTTATAGTGACGTGACCAAGGATATAAAAGTAAAATCCCGTTGATCCTGCGGGAGGTTGCTGCTATTAGAGTCCGACTAAGCCATGCAAGTCTTCTCGCAAGAGAGGCAAACTGCTCAGTAACACGTCGTTAATCTGCCCTTAGGACCGGGACAACGTTGGGAAACTGACGCTAATACCGGATAGGGGAAAGACACTGGAATGTGCTTTCCTTTAAACGCAAGGCCTAAGGATGGGATGGCGGCCGATTAGGTTG
>JACPBU010000111.1 GCA_016180165.1 Candidatus Woesearchaeota archaeon
AAGAAGTCATGGTTTCCCTACTCCTTATGCTCGTCGTATTTGTTGTCCTGCTGAGATTTTGGGGCACGATTATCTTCATCATGCGCGGTTTGGGAGAAGACTATTTCTTCTGCCTCTTTAAGAAGATCATCAGCGCTTACACCAAAGTCCCGCTTGCAGGGATCCAGGTCTGGGGAGCCTTCTGCCCGCCGATCATCACCACAGTAGCAATGCAGGGCTTCGGCGACAGGATAGTAGCATTAAAGAGCCCGATAGCAGACAGGCACATCGACCAGCTGGCAAAAGGGTATCTCGGGGCGACTATTTTAACATCAGATGGTAAAACTCAATTGAGCAATCAAAAAGACACAATTGAACAATCATTAAAAACAACGATTAAAGGGGAACAAGCAGGTTTTACCGAAAAAACTGCTTCAGGCCCATCACCAAACAACTTCGTCCTCCGTTACCGCCTCGATGAAGCAGTAGCAAGAGCCATGAAGAAATGCTGGGGCAGGAACGGTGAAGGTGCCTTGCCATTGGGAGAACAATGGCGTGATGGATACTTCAACAACCCCTTCACCCCAATCTTTTACTGTGACTTGTGCGAGGTCATTAAGTTCCAGCCGGATGTAAAATCTTATTTTGCAGGCCAGAAGCTTGTCATGAACGAATTCCTCCAGCGGAACCCGGTTGACCGGACAACATACAAGAGTTATTGGGAATACCTGAAAGATGATTCCTCTCCCTCTGACTTCTTCAGGACGTGGCATTATTCTGTTGATGAGGACCTTGCCATCATCTACGTCCGTGCAAATCCCCATAAGGTCAGGGAGATTATAGAAGGCATTACCCAGCCCGTCTTGGAGTTTTTTGACGCCAATCCCATGGTTCCTTATGACGATATTGCCGTTGTGCCGTTGTCCAGCTATCAAAAGGCATGCGTCGGTGAGGCAGGTGCAGCATAACATGAAGAAAAAAGCAGTCGCAGTCCAGCAGCTGGTGTTATACATCCTAGCCCTCTTTGTCCTTGCCTTTGTCCTCTTCCTTATCATCAAAACGCAGAGAGAAGGCACCCCCGTCCTTGAAGACATCAAAAACATGTTTTTTTAAATAATCCCCAAAAATGTTTGCTATGCAGATGAAAAAAAGAGGCTTTCTTAATATGAACTACCTGGTAGAATTCCTGCTAGGCGGCATTGTCCTCGGCGTCATCCTGATGCTGGTCTTCCCCGGATTCTTCAGGAACGCAGGCGAGCTCTGGAGCAAGACCAAAGACACGATGGGATGGGATGCCAAGGCAGAGTTTGCACCCTATGTGCCTCAATACACTCCCTCTGAGCAAACAATAGACGATTCGATGAATGCGCTAATGTGCGCAATTCAAGCAACAGCAAAAAATGGGTTTGATGGGGCCGGGTGTGAACTATTGGGGGGAACAAACAAACTTAACAATGGAAATAATGCGGCTGGGAAATCAGTAGCTGTAACTAAAGATGAAGAAGGATCTGAAGTTCTATGCAACGGTTTTCTTTTTGGAAATGATAAATGTGTAACCTGTACCCCAAAAAAGTATGCAAATAACAAGGTTGTTTGTAGCGTTAAAGCGTTTGAGCTGCCACAGAAAATTACTCCTGGCGAGGATTGGATACCCACCTATGGTGACCCCAGATACCTCGTTTATTATGAGCAATTTCCAGAGCATGAGAAAGCCGCATGGCAGGCAAGGAGCTACTTTTGGTTTAATGTCATGCTTGGAGTCCAGGGGACTTTGGCTTTGGTTCCCGTGGTTGGAGGGATGCTCTCGAAAGCAGCAAAGAGCGGTAAAACTGTTAAGGAAGTGATTGATGCATCGGAAGAGGTAACGGATATGACTAGAAGATATAATCAGGCTTTAGGCATTGAAGATGCCGCAGAAGATGTGCAGAAAATAGTCAAGGGTACAGCTGCAGGGGCTTCTGCCGATGTTGTTCAGGCTGCAGCTTCAGCTTCATCAAAAGTGAAGAGTGTTATTTTATCGCCATCCAAAGTCAATGAGATTAGGGATGTTTCACACGGAGCGATGGATGCATACATGAAACAAAATCTGCCAAGAACAAAGATAGCTTTTAGGAAGGGGCAGGACGCTATTGAAATCCTGGACGAAACTGGCGCCAATAATGTTGAAAATTTTATTGTCAGCCAGTCAAAAAATTTAGATATTGAGGAATCAATCTTAAGGGATAGGATAAAACAGTTGCTAAAAAAACAGCCAGGTCAGCGGACAAACAAATTCATCAAGAAAGGGGAAATCACCGAGGTATTAAAAGATGCAAAGATTCAGTCGATAAGCATTGCAAAAGAGACTCTCGAATCCAGCGCTTCCAGAGAAGCTTTTAGGGAAGCAACAAGGTCGTTGGTTCTGGCTGGTTCCGATGGTACCAAAAAAATCTCAGCTTTGTTTAGCAAACTTAGCTCATACTACAGTAAAGTTAAGGCTAATCCGCTCAAAGAGTTAGACCTTATTAGCCGAAGAATGAAGGAATTAAGCTCTGGAGATGATCTGACCGGTTTAAAGAAAATAGCTGAAAGTGCTGATCCAAAACTGATTAAGGAAGGTGAAGAGGTGATAGAGACCCTGGCAAAGAACGGTGAAGCTGTGGAAGCTACACTATGGGGGCTCATTAAGAGGGATATGAAAACCTTCAAGCCATCGGCAAGGGAAGCCGGAGTATGGGCAAAAGAGACTCTGAAGTTGCGTCCAGTTCAGTTTGGGCAATGCATTGCACTGGGGTCATATCTTGTGGCAGGGCTGGCCTTAGATTCCCTTGTCCATGGAATCACACCGGAGTTCATCTCAGAAAATATCCCATCTTACCTCACCATTCCTGGCGGGGCATTTGCTGTAAGTGGGCTTATTAATATTCACACCTTGGGCATTGCCGGGAAAATAGGATTTACCTTTACTCCAGCTATGTTAGGCTGTATTAAGTTTCTTCAGTTTGCCTATATCCCAACAATTCTGGCATCAAGCTATCTCTTTGCCCTCGAAGACAGCCAGAATCAGGCTTTCACCCCGATTGGAATTAACAAAGTTGGAGTTGTTGAGCCAAAGTTTTTTGAAACAACCCCTAGGATATATGATCCTCCAGGGATTGAAAACGTCTATCTGAGCATGACCAAAGGGGAAGGCCAGGCTCCGGAGAGGTTTTTTATGGCAAGCCCGTGCAAAGCCGACCTCGAAGTCACTCAATCCTTCTGTTCCTGCGATTTGTCGAATGGGGATTATGTTTTCAGGTTTAAAGACGTCAACGGTAATGAGGTGACTCAACCGGTTAAGCCTGCAGGATACCCTAAGATTACCATTGATTACGAATATGATAAATTAAACAATATCGACAAATCAAGCACACCACTTACCCTGCAATTCTTTGGTTATACCACCAAAATATTTAACCGTGCAGGGTTTGAGGCAGAGAGGACAAAATTTTTGGAATTCTTTTTTAAGGATAAAGAGACATTTTTCCTATTGGTTAGCTCTGCAATGATGGAGATAATAGACACTGCTGGCAGCCAATTTAACTATCTTTATATGGGCAGGCGCAATGCACAGCATACTATAGAGATACTCAGAAAGGTTCTTAACCTCTCTTCTGATGAATACTCCTCCTTTTTGGGCGCTTTTTATGATGTGTTTGAAAAGCTGGACTTTGAAAACCCCTGGAAGTTGTATGATTCAGCAGATTTCAGTGAAAAAAAATTCGGAAAACTTGATTTATCCCAACTCGATAGAAATGAAAGAATTGCTTTGGTCAAAACGGCAACCTGGCTTTTTTCCTTCATTAAACAACCTTCTATACATCGAATGATAGAGGTAACTTCCTTGATTAAAATGAATGATGCCTATTTTATAATAAGTAATGGGGAGGAAGGCACTTCAATCAATTGGGAAAAAGTTAAAGGTGACTTTCATGAGATTGCCCTTGTTTTGAGGCAGGCTGGTGGTGATGGCGCCCTCCCGAGCGATGATATTTTTTATAATAAATTAAAAAAAGCAGGAACGGATATGCTTAAACTTGAAGCGTTTAGGCTGTTAAAAAGCAAGTTTGTAGACGACATTGGAAGAAGGATATGGCCCAAGATTTATGTCGTTGACCCAAACTCAGCTTTTTTCAGGGAAACATCTGTGAAAGTATGCAAGAATACCGCAACAACCTCCCAGGCGCCAGCCCCCAATGATAGGGTTACTATCTTCAGCATGAAGAAAACCGCAGCGATTCCCTGTTTTTCCGCAAAACCAAACATGGACATCTATGACGAGGAAGGATGGAACGGCGGCCAGAACTATTGCTTTACAGCAAGAAACTTAGGACTTGAACTTGCGGCAAAGGCCATTAATGGGGTCAGCATAGCTGCAGGTTTATCAACCGCCTTTTTAAGTGCAGGCACTTTGACATGGGTCAGTATCCTTATAGTTGAAGCAACATCAATAGGCACATCGATAGTTCTTGAGAAATGTGGATCGTGGCCGGCCCACAAACCCACTATTGGAGACTGTTTTACCTAACGACCTTCTCCTACCTTAAGCCAATAATCGTGCTCTTCCGATTTTCTTTTAACTCCCCCACCCATACCCCCCCATTGTGGATGTTGTAATTGTTCTCAAACCTTTCAGCATCATCCTCAACCCAATCAAGGTAAACTCCTTTGGAAACTTCAAAAGAGAAATTAAAAAGCTTATCATTCTGATAGGCCTTTCCCCAAAATATCGTCGTATTCTGGACATTGTTTCTCCAGTCATTGTCCAGGAATATGAACAGCAGCGGTTTTCCATCTTTAACCTTCTCGATGATAAACCCTTCTATCACTCCATCATGCGGTTTCATCGAGGGGCCTATTCTCATTAACACTCTTTCCTCAGCCGGATCAGTATATTGGTCTCTGAAATAATTGCCCTGATACCACCCGTCATATGAAAAAACTGTCCCAAAAGCCTCGGTTTCATACTGCAGCCCGTTAAAGTCAATATACCCTTTACCAGAAGTAGCTTCTTTAATATTAATCTCTTTTACGTTCCCTTCTTTATTTTCAATCCAGTCCTTAGGATCATCCGAATAATAGGGCTCTCGGGGAAAGAATAAAAAAAAGCCCGCACCCACGACAAGCACCCCCAACACCAGAGCAACCAGAACCCATTTTTTGGCCATAACTCCTGCCTGCCCCACGGGACTATAAATATCTTTCTTTGAGATGTATCAATTATTGGGTTGTACATTGATGCATTCCTTCCGGAGAGTGGGTCTAAATTAAGGGAGGTATATTTCGGGCAAATGCTGGAAAGCTGCAGATTGCCTGAAAAATTAGTTAAATTTATATAGATTCTTATCTATTAGCATAGAATATGGTAGAAAAAAACTATTTGACCTATGAAGAGCAGAAGCTTTGGGAATACTTGGGGAATAAGCAGGTTATTGCAGATGGCCTGGTAAATATGGTGTTCCCCGAGATGAAAAGCGCAAAAAAGAACAATCTCCTGCATGCCCTCTACAGGAAGGGCTATCTGAGGAGAATAAAGAAAGGCAGTTATTTTAATCCAGGGATGCTTGACAGCTTGTATTTGGTTGCCTTGGCTTATCATGAAGGCTATATCGGCCTAAGCTCTGCGTTGAAGCAATATAATTTGCTGGAGTATGAGGACTTTACAATATACATCATGACAAGTAATTTCCGGAAGGATGTTGCCATCGAAGGGACAAAGTACCAATTGAAATTCATCCCCCTTAACAGGTTATACGCTGGATTTTATCAAAAAAGCGGTTTATGGATTTCAACGGTTGAAAAGACGCTCTTTGATTGTTTGCTGAAGCCAAAATATGTTGGATTGCAGAATATCACAAAGGCATTGTACGATGCCGACATAGGCTGGAAGGCGTTTGTCCAGCTTTTTTCTCTCACAAAAAGCAGTGCAGTATCCCAAAGGGCAGGATATCTGTTAGAGCTTCTCAGCAGGCGTACGGGAAAAAAAGTCCCTCCCTTCGTTTTTTCAGCGTTGCTGCGCAGGGTGAAAAGCCAAGTGAAGCTAACTTCCATTCCCGGAAAATCACGATACAGCAGAAAGTGGAAAATAGAGGATAATGTCGGCGAAGAAGCCCTTTTGGGCTGGAGGCAGCAGTATGGACATCGATGAGCTCAGGAGATTGGCAGCAAAAGAAGAGCTTTCATTAAATTACCTTGCGAAGGATGAGATGATAAGCCGGATGCTCTTCCATCTGCAAAGCCATGGCTGTCTGATTCTTAAGGGAGGTACAGCGATCAGCCGGGTTTATCTGGCCAGCAGGAGGTTCTCGGAAAATATCGATTTTGATATGGTCTGGGAGGGGGTATTTCAGGGGGCAGTAAATAAAGTGAAAGGCATGCTCTCCGGCATTAAGGATTTTTCCTGCGAGCCGCCGAGGCTCACGAAAGGGCTGATTAGGATTGATGCCTTTTTTCTTAACCCTTTGCAGTCCAGAGATCGGATTATGGTGGAGTTCGCTCCGCTGAAGAAAGCCTCGCATTATTCCAAAAAAATTGTGAACTATGGCTTCGTTCCGCATCCTTCAGCCCTGATGAACGTCTATGACATTGAGGAGATGGTGGATCAGAAGGTTGATTGCATCCTATCAAGGAAAGAAGGGGAGGACTTTTTCGATTTGTTTCATCTTCTGGATGTTCCACACAAAGAAGTTTCACTCACAGCAGCAGAAAAAGGCAGTCTGCTCCGAAGGCTTAGCCTTTCAGAAAAAGAGATAAAGGCAGTGGCAAATGTGACCAATCATTATCTCCCGAGAGGTGGGCGGCCAAATTGGGGCATCTTCCTCGAAGAATTGAAGAAAAAAGTAACACAAACCTTTAAATAGTTATTTGCTCACGCCAGCTATATGAAAAATATGAGCTCCCGCCGTGCAGAAGGCCTCCCGATGAATATGATCATCATCGCAATTCTCGGCCTGCTCGTCCTCATTGTTGTCGGCTTCATCTTCAGGGAAAGCATCAGGGAAAGCATCACCCAATACCGCAAGACAGCAACCAACGCAGTTGACGAGTCTGGAGGGAATGATTGCGGGGTTTTCGGTAGGGTTTGTGCAAAAGGACCTCCTCAGGGTTATAAGATAAAAAGCGCCCCCCTTACAGGCTGGAAAGATTGTAAAGACCAAGGTTACCAATGTTATGAACCAAATTAAACCTTATAGTTCTCCATTGAAATCCAAAAAAGCCCAGCAGCAGCCGATGGAGTTCAACCTTGTCCAGTTCATCGAGCTTGTTGGCCTGCTGCTTTTCCTTGGCCTTGCCATAATCTTCGGCGCAAAAGGCTGCCAGGCTTTGAAGCGCTCAACCCTCGATGAAAAGAACCAGAACAATTTTGACATTGCCATCGAGTATGTCAATAACCTGCGTGTCGGAGACTACAACAAGGAGCTCAGCATAAAGTTTGACAAGAGCTTTGTCTTCCAGCTTTATCGTGCATGCGAATCAGTTAAGCGGGGAGAGCCCCAAAAAGACAAGCCAGGCATTGATTGTTTCCCCAAGCCAAGAATCTGCCTCAAGAACGTCAAGCTTAAAGATTCCCAGCCTTACTGCCGGGACATTCTCGGCCAGGATGCTGAAGAGGTGCAGCTGTTCTTCAAGGAGCAGGAGATGTTTGACATAGAAAAGCTCTATCTCTCCAAAGACGTTGGCCAAGATCAGAGAAGCATCATTTACATAAGCCACCGCCAGCAGCTTTGGCCTTAAGTACATGAGATTTTTTATCGATATATTCATTACAGTAGCCTGAACTTTTGCGTATTTCGACGGCAGCACCTTGCAAAGTAGGCTTTAGGAAAGGACATTGATTTTCGTTTATTTCTTTAATAGTATTTGTTTAGCATCCTCAGGTCGAAACGCTTCTGAGCCTACGTTGAGTCCGTCGCGGGGGCCGCCCTCCGTTGCGAAGCAACCGGAACGCAGGATTATCCCTCCGTCCGCAGACCGGAACGCTTTTTTCTCCCTTACTGGGACGCAGGACCATTTTGCCCGACGTCGGGCGTTTCGAATATGCTAAAACAAATACCTTTAATCTTGTAATGTCCTTTCCTAATATAGCAAACGACACAAATATGTCAAAAACCGCAATAGTAATAATAATTTGTTACGGTTTTTGAGCACTAAGCATTCTACCAAATTTTGGAATGCTTATGTTTAGACAATGATATGTCGTTTGCTTACTCCTACGGGGTACAAAAAACACAATATGCTTTTTCGTATTACGAACGGACAACAATTGTATAATTATTTTTGTAAGTAAGTATACGTAAAAGTCTAACTTCCAAAACGTTTAAATACAAGTACCTATACAAGCACTTGCATGGGCTCAAAAAACATCACCATTATGGAAGATGCCTACGAACTCTTTAAATTGGAGAAGGGGCCCGAAGAAAGTTTTTCTGATGTTGTTAGGAGAGTTATCGTTAAGAAACCCAAAGAAGGGCTAAGAAGCCTTATAGGCCTCATCTCTGAAAAAGAAGGAGGCGATATGCTTACCGGGCTGAAACGGATAAAAGAAGTCAATAAGCGTCTCTCGAAGGAAAAACGCCATGAAAGCCCTTGACACGACATTTCTTATTGATTTAGCGAGGGGAAAGAAGGAAGCTGCCGCAATCCTTGAAATTCATGCAGACCTTGTTACCACCCAAATAAATATGTTTGAATTTATCCGTGGATTAATGCTCAAGAACACCTCAAAAGATAAAATGCTGGTTGCGATCAGGGCTTTTGGCTCTGTTCGAGTTCTTCCCCTCACCGATGAAGGCATACTTGAAGCAGCAGAAATATCATCCTCCCTGATAAACGATGGCCTTGAGATTGACGATGCTGATTGTCTGGCTGCAGGCATATGCAAAAGTCACGGGGTCAAAGAAATAATTACCCGCGATATAAGGCATTTCCAGAGAATTAAAGGAATAAAATCAGTTTCTTATTAACAGATGAGCCAAAATCGTTTTTTTCGTATTTGTTTAGCTCTTTAGCAGAGGTTTGCAGTCCACTCCTAACGGAAAACTTTTGTTTTCTCTGGATCTTCTTATCGATAACCGCGCCATGAGAGTTATAAGCCGCGCAATTCTCTATAGTTGCGCTCCCTTCGTTCGGGAACGTCAAAAGCTGGATGGAATGGTTTCAATTTTCAAATGAGGAAATTCACTTCGTTCTCCATCGCCTTATCAAAACCCTTTTATACTTCAATTGATAATAATCCTTTATGGAAAAAAGAGGCCAGCATACTGCAGTAGAGGCTGTTCTGATTCCCATCTTCATCCTTATCACTGTCTTTGGGCTCATTAACGCCCAGCTTATCGCCCACCTGATGAAGATTCAGGATATCACCTTCTTTGAGAAAAAATTTCTTGCAGGCGATGCAGCGACCATTATCGATGCATTGTATGCTGTCCCCGGCAACGCAATTGTCCTCTACAGCAAGGACACCAAATGGTTTTCCTTCGAGTTCAAACAGGATGAAGTTGCCATCACTGACGAGACTGCTGCTATCCAGCTGAAGACAGTGTATCCGATTATGGCTTCAAAAGTCAATTCTCTCTCCCCAGTTATCCTGAACCCGAAATTTGCCAAAGGCGAAAAAACCCAGGACAGCCTTAAGGTTAAAGCAGCCCCCATCTTCACTAAAGTTGGCAAAGGCATAACCATCACCGATAAGCAGCAGCCTTTCCCCAGTATCATGCAGATTCCCTGCGATGCATCCCCGGCGCCCGCGGTAAACACCCTTCTCCTCGATGCAGGCCATGGTGATGATGACTTTGGCTTTGTGGGCAACAGTTTGAATGAGAAGGATCTTACAGCTATCATTGCATCCAATCTGGGGAAATCGCTGATAGGCCTAGGCTTTGATAAGGCCAAGCTTTTCTACTCAAGGAAAAGTATGGACAAAGAAGTTGGACAGCAGAATAAGGCAGCTCTCCCCGAAAAGAATGGTATGGACTTCATCCTCAGTATCCACATCGGTGAAAATAAAGGCAGCAGCAATAATGTCAAAGCCTATTATCTTGCCTCAGCCGGTGAAAAAGTCAGGAAGCAGTCCAGAAGCATCGGCTGTCTTGCGCTGAACAGCCTTGTTGCAAGGCCGGAGCTTGGGATAACAGGAATCTCCCTTCTGCCGACAGAGGAAGATGAGCATCACGGAGCAATGATGCTGGACAAGAGCATCCCAGGCATCATTCTCGAATACGGCAATATCGACAGCCAGGAGAGCACAGCACATTTTACCGATGGCGCTCCAAGCCTCCAAGCTATCACTGCAGAGATTGCTAAAGCGCTCGGTTGGGAAGGTGCAGCCCCATGATGCTTCCGATGCCGCGCTCAAGGAAGGGCATTGCAGAGTTTGGATTTCAGATGATAGGCTACCTGGTAGGCTACCTTGCATTCCTGGGCATCCTTTCTTCCCTGTTGTTGATTACCTTGCGCCAGGCAGCTGACACTCACGGCATGGAGTTTTATCTTGCCCAAAGCAGGCTTCTGTACAGCCCGGACTCTTTTTTTGTTGAAGACAAAGAATTGATGAGGAGCTATCCATCCATCGTCGACAGCGAAAAGCTGAAGGAAGAGACCTTGCTCGCTCTGTTTGCAGAGCAGAAAGGCCTCGGCATCAAGTTCCAGCATGGAACACATCCCCCCGTCTTTTACAACAGGGATTTTTACGAAGTTGGCGAATATGTGCTTGACGCCCCATACTCGACATACACAGGCACGCTCATTTCCATTCCGTCGCTCATGGGCAGCTTACAGGCTCCTGCATCTCTTGGTGTGGTTTATACAAGATAAAAAACAGGTTTCAGGCAAGATGAAAAGCAAAAAAGGCACTCAGGCAGGCTACTTTGCGTTTTTTATGTACTTTATCTTCTTGTTTGTCCTCCTCATGTTTGTCACCCAGTGCGTGAAGCCCAAGCTAGCGGGAAGCAAAGACATTGAGGTTAAAACAGCTTTTGAGGATCAGAACAGCAATGCATTTCTTTACGGCCTCCTCGAACAGCAGCATGATGGAAAAAAGCTTATAGATCTCTTGGCATACAGCCCGCCGGAAAGCCGCAAGGGCGAAATCACTGTTGCACTCGTTGCTATTCTTGACAGCATTGACCCAAAGATAAGATTTCAGTTATTCCTTGACGATGCTTTTTTCACAGAGCATTGCCCGGACAGGTGCAGGGCAGGCGAGCTCCAGGACACTTTGGCAATCACTCTTCCGATAAGGAACAGTAACCCGAAAAAATTCACCCTGAAGATATTTCGTGAAAATAAGTGAAAACGGGCACCATCAACCTCAACAGCAAGTAACTCCCTCAATGAGTAACCGCCACGATGGGTGGCCTCAGCAAGGGATAGCAGGGAGCACCATTGAGCCACAAAAGCATTGAGCAAGGAAAGCATTGAGCAGAAAAAACAAAGGGCAGTATTGTGCAGAAAATGCAATGAGCAGAAAAAACAAGGAGCAGCAATGAGCAGTAAAAAAGGGATGTTGGTGATGTCCTTGAGCCTTATCGTCGTAATGCTGATAGCGCTGGCTATTTTCTATGTCCAGATAAGCGGAAAGACATATGCATACACCTCGGCGATGGGCAAGGTGCAAGGCACAATGCTTCAGTATCAGAACGACGCGCAAAAATCCCTCCTCTATATAGACCAGGCAGCAAGGTTTGCATCTCAGGACAGCATCTTCTCATTGTACGAGCAGGAAGGCTTCAGCAGCCCCCCGGAATGCAATCAGGGCAATGGAGACGCCAGGGGGACATTTTGGGAAAGCATTGCTCTCAATGATGAAACCAAAAAGCCGGCTAACAGGGATAAACAAAATTTGAAAGACTCAGACTTCAGCTGCTATCCGACTGTAGGCTCTCTTAAGGCGAATGTGAAATATATCTTCAACCGCAATCTTGACTTTTATCTTGAAAAAGCACCTGAAAAAAATTTGCCTTTGGATAACTATGACTTTATCTTTGTTAAAAATCCCGGCAGCATTACGCTCAAGGGAATTCCTGCAAGGAACCTGTTCTTTCCCTCATTCGATGCATGGAATATAATTCAGCTTGCAAGAAAGCAGGGATACAAAGATGGCGTTATCGAAAGCCTCTCTGCAGATGAGCAGGAGTGCCTGAAAAAGCAGCGCCAATACCCATTTGTGAAATCGAATGAATATGCCTCGCAATACACCTCCTCTTGTGTGAAGTGCCCAAAAGTTTCATCCTGCAGTGTTTACCGAAAAGAGCAGCACTGCATCATCGACCCCTGTGGCTTCAACTGTTATTGGGGTTTAGGCAAATGCCGTGAATTTTCTGATGTAGTCTATACCGTAAAACCTTCTTTTGCCGTCTCTGTCGGAGAAGATTTTTTTGGCCGTTTTGAAAAGATTGTTTCGGCAGTAAGCTCCTATAAATCCAAGTTTATTGGGTGTATCATCCAAGGTGGCTTAGAAAGCACAGAAATAAACGGTGCTGGCCAAAGAGGTGTCAATCAAGATGCTTACCGAAAAGTCACCAGCCCAACTGATGCTGGCCAAGATGGCTCAGCCAAAAATAACCTAGCCCAGGATGGTGCTGGCCAAGATGGCACTTACCAAAATAATGCTCAGCAGGGCAGCTCCAGCACAAGAGGCTCCATGATACCTGGCCAGGAAGCAGGCATCCTTGCCGGCAATTCCCAAAAGAGCCATGCAAAACCAGATGCAGAAGAATGCATTGGTCTTCTCAAGAAAGAAAAAGATTTCGCCGCACTGGATGTTGCAGCCTCTCAGCAGCAGGAGAGCTTTGCCTTGGGCTTTACTTTCCCCCTCACTAGTTACAGCCACCCTTACCGCTCAGAGAAGCCGGTGATGAACATCGGATTGCAGTTTTGGGATGTCTATCCTCCAGCAAAAGTCCCTTCATTCAAACAGGAAAATGATCTCCTCGTGTGGAGCCTAAGCCCTTCCTCAGACATTGGCAAGTACCATCTTTTTGCGATGGAAAAAGGCCAGAAAGATTGCGGCCCAGGTGAAAAATATGTCTTTTTTGCAGACCTCACCCCAGAAGTGAGCCAGCTTGATCCCGTCGATTATTTTATCAGTAACTTGGGAAATATTATCGGCAAGCCTGAGATCGGCATTGTCGATGATAAGCAGTATTGCTTTACTATAGCCCCTGAAGACTATGCCGGCAATATTGGCGAGGCAGTATACGGTCTTTTTGCTATCACTCAACCTTCAACCTAAAACTATATAAACAAAAAGATTCCTCATCATTATTGTATGATTAAAATTCCTTTAGAGCGTATCGTTGCAGCCATTAAGGAAAAAGCGAATATTTCTGAAGAAGAGATTAGCAAAAAGATTGAGGAAAAGCTTGTCCAGCTTTCCGGCCTTATAAGCAAAGAAGGCGCAGCGCACATCATAGCCAATGACCTCGGCATTAAGCTGCTCGAGCAGGTATCGGGAAGATTGAAGATAAGCAACATCCTTCCCGGCATGCGTGACGTTGAGATTGTCGGCAATGTCCAGAGGGTCTCTCCTATCTCAGAGTTTGCCAGGAAAGATGGCACGCCTGGAAAAGTTGCCAGCATGGTGTTGGCAGACGAGACCGGCAGCATCCGTGTTGCGCTTTGGGGCCATCATGCCGATCTCGCCCCAACTATCGCCCCGAAAACTATTGTCAAGATTTCCTCAGGCTTTGTCCGTGAGAACAACAGCAGCATAGAGATTCACCTGAATGACCGGAGTAAAGTTGAATTGAGCCCGCCAGGTGAAACCCTTGGTGAGATAAAGCTGGCAGCACGCCAGCGGAAGCAGATTGCGGCTTTGCAGCCAACTGATGCTGACGTTGAGCTGATGGGCACTATTGTCCAGGCCTTTGAGCCAAGGTTTTTTGAGATATGCCCCCAATGTGCAAAGCGAGTTAGGCTAAATAATGGTGTTGCAACATGCGAGGTCCACAAGGAGGTCATCCCGCAATATGGGTATGTCATGAATGCCATTCTTGATGACGGCACGGAGACTATCCGGGCTGTCTTTTTTAGGAGGCAGATGGAGCAGTTGGTAAAGCTATCGCAGGATCAGATTATTAAACTGAAGAGTTCCCCCGAAGCTTTTGAAGACATAAAGCATAATCTTCTGGGGACCATAGTGAAGCTGGCTGGAAGAGCCAAGAAGAATGAGATGTTTGACCGGCTTGAGTTTGTTGCCAACGAGGTCGAAGTCTGGCCGGACCCAAAGCAGGAGCTTGAACACCTGAAATCTTCTCCCCAAGTTGAGCAGCCTGTAAACTCTCCCCCGGCCCCTAATGGCGCCAAGGATCTGGAAGAGCTCCCTTCGGTCGAGGAAGTTTAATCTTCTTATCCTCTTAATCTCTAGACGCAGGAGAAGGTGCAGTTAAGCTGGCTATCTTTTTCTATCGTCATAGAAAACAATTAATAGGAAAAAATTTATAAAGAAACCTCTCTAAAGTTGATGGGGAAGTTGAAAAAAAGCGGCATTCCAAACTTTTTTGTATCGCTGATAGCTCTAACGCTCCTGATTCTCATTTCATCTTGCCAGACGACAGGAAAATCGATTGCAGGGATCCAGCCGGGAGAAAATTTCCGTGCAGAAAGGTCAGCCAACGGAAACACTATAACTATTGAGCTTGCTTATCCGCCTTCACTGCAGGATTCAGAAGTTGTGGTGATTGCAGAGAAGACAGCTGAGGGTCTCGCAGTTATTGATGGATCAATCAGCCCATCACCAGATTTCAAGACTGGCAGCCTTATGGTCTGGCTATTCTCTAAAGGCGCAGATCAGTCTTTAGGAACATTCCAAATCACCAGGCGTATTCCTCCGATGATCTCCTATCAGGTGCAGGGAACTCCAGTTTCAGGTTCAGCTTTTAAGGGAAAATGGGGATTGAAGAATGCAGCCCTGGAAGGAGAAATCTTATCACCTGCTTCTTCAGCGAATCAGGGAAGCGGCAGTACGGGAACCGGTGGCTCCGGTTCAGGTGCAGGTAACACTGGAAGCGGAGATTCCTCCGCAGGGCAGGGTACCGCAGGCAGTGGAACATCAGCTATGGGAGCCTTAAATTAATAACAGAGCAGTATTTGTTTAGCATCCTTAAGTCGAAACGCCTTTGCTTTTACTTTAAGTCCGTCGCGGGGGGACGCCCCCTACGGGGACGCAGGACAACCAAATCCACCGTCGAGCGTTTCGAAGATGCTAAACAAATACACAGAGCATTATATCCTAAACACGGAGTGGTAAAACATGAGAAAAAGCGCAATGTTTTTTTTGGCATTAATAGTGGCTGCCATGGTCATCTCTGCCTGTAAACCGACAGGAAAAGCTTTTGAGCTGAATGCTGCTGCTCAGCATAATATAAAAAATTTTTTCCTGGCGACCGGCAGCTCTGCCTTGACGTTTTACTTCAACGATGGTGAAAATGCTCCAACCATCTTAGCAGGAGAAATTTCCAAGCTTGCAGGCCATACTGGCATACAGGCTTTCACCGGCCTTGGTATTTTTGACCCGGCTACAATCGACAATGGGATTCTTATTATCACTTTAGATGATTCTCAGGGGATGGCAAGCCTTCCAGCAACCGCTCAATCGGCAGTCGCATCTGTTTCCATTAATCTTCCGCAAGGAAGCGTCGCTATATCTTTGATTGAATCAGGAGACTTAGCTGCCGACCATAATGATAACCTTATCATCGTTGCCTCCAGCCAGGCAGCTTTAATGTCATTTGTCTCATGGGCGATTGGAAATACTGACGATACTCTAACTTACAGTGCATTTGGCGACCAAAAATCAATCATTTTTGATGGAACCGCCCACACAATAAGCGGAGCTATTCAAAATTGTGCTGATGGAACTCCTAACGGGCAGTGCCAGGCAGGTGCCAATGGGAATACGGGAAACAGATGTGTAGGGGGAGCGCTTGGAATCGATATTACAAACTGCCCTCTCTCCGTCATAACCAATCCGGTGCAATTGGTGGAATCCAATAGGGATTTTCCTTCAGGTGTGAAAACTCGTGGCGACGTGATTACTATAACTCTAAATGTGCATAGGGTAATCCTCCCCCCTACGGGGCCCAAGGGATATGCTATTAAGGAAATTCTCCCCCTCGGGGTTGTTTATAGATCATCAAATATAGCGCCGATGGGAAACGGAGCGCAAACGGCAGGTGGAGTTTCAACTCTCACTTGGTTGGTCGGTATGGGGGACAACAATGACAAGATTATCACTTATGATGTAGAACTTACTCAGGAAGGTTCCTTGGATTTTTCCGGAATTGTTAGTTATACTCGCCCTGAAACTGAGGCTTCCTCTCCAGTCATTGATGAGTTTAGTGTTTCTGGTTCCTCACAGATAGCTGTCTCACCTCCTTTTAACCAGGTTTGTACCGACGACGATGGTGATGGATTTGGAAGGGCTGGAACCACTTTAAGCCAATGCCCCAGCACGGGTGCAGATTGCCATGACAACTCAGACCCCACATCCGGAGCAGCTAATGATTTTCCCGGAGCTACAGAGCAGTGTGATGGAAGAGACAATAATTGTGATGGCGCTATCGATAATCTCCTTTCTGGATTCTTTTCCCCATGCGGTATAAGCACCGGAGAATGTGAAACTGGAACTCTTGCTTGTGTGGCAGGAAGCACAGTTTGCCAGGGAGGAGCCCATCCTTCACCAGAGACTATCACCCCGTGCGATGGAAAAGATAACGACTGCAACGGGTATAATGATGACACTTTGAATTGTGCATGTACCAACGGCCAGACAGAAGTGTGCGGAGCAGGAGAATGTTCTGGTCAACGAACCTGCAGCATGGGAGTATATGGTCCATGCCTTAAGCCAGATGGAAGCGACGCTTTGTCTTATTCCGCCGAAGAGATATGTTTTGATGGAAATAAGGACAGCGATTGTGATGGGAGCCCAAATAATGGGTGCACAGCCATAGAAAATGAATTTACTAGGATTCTTTCGGCAGCGCCAGCGCAAAAAGGAGTATTGCCCGTAATGGGTGCTTCCGGCCAGGACAGAAACATCCTTATTAATGTGAATGGGAAGTTCAGATTAACCCGGGCGCTTACGGCAAGCGGCTCTGTTGCCACCTTCTGCACTCAATACGCTTCGGACCTTGCAAATGCCGGAACTATCATCTCAGTTGGAGGGCCATGTGCAAACCCAGTTTCCGAAAGTATATTTCCCTTTTCCGGGGATTGTTCAGCCTCTATTGCAGACGTATCATGCGAAATTAAGATGGTTCAAAATGTCCAGCTTTGCCCAGGTATCAACAAGCGATTTAGGCAAGGGAAAGCGAATTATGACCGATGTTGGTGGATTCAGTGTTGAATCAGTTAACTCACTGCCCTAGCCACTCTATTTTAAAAGGATGTTTAGTGTCATAGCCTTAGGCTGGGATACATGGACAAGGCCTATTCATGCATTTCTGCTACCCCTTTACCTGCCTTCTTGAACTCATAATCTCCTGAACCTTGTAAGGCACAATAGGCAAATACCTATATTTGAGCTATTTTTCTGTCTTTTCGCCATATTCTTCCCATTATCTCCCTTACCCCCATTATCCCCTCTTATTTCTCGACTTGCCACTTGCCACCACCAGCCGCGGGCTATTTAAATGACTCCCGCTCTATACTACTTGTTGCATACAGGTGATGGCGCGCAATAATGCATCCAAAATGCATCAGCGCACAATCATCATTCCATGCAGCCCTCACCCCTCGGAAGCCTGCGAAAGCTTGCACTTCCTAACTAAAGGGGATGAAACAAAACGCGAAAGCAATGAGGCGATTAACATGGAGATAAATAAATTAAGTCAGGTAAATCAGATGGGTCAGATAGGGCAGATAAGTCAGATAAATCAGATAAATTCAGGCCAGGAAGGTAAAAACCTGCCGGATAAAAAGTTCAGCACAGGTGCTGTTGCTGTAACTATCTGGAAAAATAACGGCACCAACAAAACAACTGGCGGTGCAGTAACCTACAACACCATCAAGATTGAGAGGAGATACAAAGACAAGCAGGGCAATTGGCAGTCGAGTTCTTATTTTAGGATAAATGACCTACCTAAAGCTGCCCTTGCAGTCCAGAAAGCATACGAGCATCTTGTCCTTCGCGGGCAAGATCCTTTGGCTGCCGAAGATGCCAGTGAGGAATATATCTATTAGCAATATCTATCAAACAAGGTGAAACCGATGAAAAACAATAAAAAGGATGCTTCATACACTCAAGCCCAGGAGCTTGTCTTAGAGGAGCCTATAGCTATGAACGGGACAATGGATGGAACGATGAACCCAGCAGTAAACGAAGATGGAGAGCTTCAGGAAGAAGCGCAGGAGGTTAAGAAATCCCCCAAAGGAGAAAAAGCTACTCAGCTTTCTGACCTTCCGGGTGTTGGCCCGGCTACTGCTGAGAAGCTCGCTACAGTTGGTTATACTGATCTTATGGCCGTTGCTGTTGCAAACCCCGGAGAGCTAATTGAAATAACTGGTATGAGCCTGGCTTCAGCGAAAAAGGTGATAGCCGCCGCCCGTGCATCATTAGACATGGGCTTCCAGTCAGGGGAAGACCTTCTTAAAAAAAGAGGAAATGTCTTCAGGATATCCACCGGAAGCAAGGCGTTTGATGCCCTGATGGGTGGAGGTTTTGAGACCGGAGCGATTACCGAGTGCTTTGGCCAGTATGGCTCAAGTAAGACTCAATTGGCTCATCAGCTGGCGATTAATGTACAAAAGCAATACCCTGGCTCTGGGGTGGTTTACATAGACACTGAAAACACTTTCAGGCCGGAGCG
>JACPBU010000047.1 GCA_016180165.1 Candidatus Woesearchaeota archaeon
TTATCATCAAAAACCCCAACACGAGCAGGATCGCTCCGCCGACGAGATTATAAGTGTGCGTCTCAACCTTCTTTCCGAATAATGTGAAGTGGAGCAGCCTCCCTTTTACCCTCTCCTCAAAAGAGGGGAATTTGTCTGCAAACATCGACAAGAGCATTAAGGGAAAGGCAGCACCGATGGCATAAGCCAGGAGCAGCAGTGCGCTCTGGAAAATGTTCCCAAGATTGGCCCCCAGTAGGAGTATCCCGATGAGCACGGGCCCGATGCAGGGTGTCCACCCCGCCCCAAAAAAAGCCCCAAAAAGGATCATGCCCCATACATGTTTTCTGGGATTTGTTTTATGGTGCCATTGTGCAAACGAGGGCCCCATTATTCCTTTGTTGAGTCCCAGGAGCAAGCCAAATGCTATCAATGCTGCCCCGGAAACAATCCCAAAAAAAAGCTTGTATCGGTTGAAGAACTCGCCAACAAGCCCAGCCACAACTCCAAAAGCGACAAGAGCAAGCATAAGCCCAAAAGAAAATGCAGAAGCCATGGTAAATGATTTTTTAGTCTCCCTGAATGCCACCGCAAGATAGGCCGGCACCAATGCGAACCCGCAGGGGGAGGTGATAGTCACAAAACCAGCGAAAAATGCCATAAGGAAAGTGACCTGGAGCGCAAGGCTCCGCTCATAAGCGATAAGTTTCTCTACGCCGACAGGTACCTCAAGGGCGAGTGCGAGAGAGGAGAAAGCAAGGAAAGCTAATAAAAAGATGTAGGAAAAGATGAGCCATTGGGTGACTGGTGACTTCCTCATACTCTCAAGCCCATGTGTGGAATGATAAAAGGAAAAGGCATGGTATCAAAGAAAAAAGAAAATAAAAAAGCCTAGCAGCCGCCGACCATGGTTGGCAGGTTTTCGAGATTGCTGGGCAATGCTGGTGCGCTGCCGCCACTGGAAGACCCAGCTAAAGGTGCTGTGGTCCCGCTTGAGCTCCCGACGCTGACTTTGCCTTCTGCAACTTTAACCTGCAGTCCGCGCAATTGCAATGCCTGGACCAGTGTTATGACCACCAATAACACCAGCACAATGGTAACGATGGTTTGTTGTTTCATGTTTTACCTCCTGATTTTTTTGGAATGTTTATTATTTTTTGTTGTCTGATCTGTATATCTGGTAGTTTTTGTCGTCTCAGCAGCCGCCTACCATGCCGGGCAGGTTCTCCAGCTCTCCAAGGGATGCGCTTGCCTGGGTGCTGCCGCTTTGCCCTGCGAATTGCTGCTTGATGCCTACAACCCCCCCCTGATTCAGGGTATTGACATCAGCTTTCCCGCTATAGACGAGGAAGTTCTGTATCATCCCCTTGGGGTAGAACAGTGCCTTCCACCGGGTCATCTCCCCGATGATTTCCTCATCGGTAAATTTGTCAGGATAATATTTCAGGAAAAACTTCGCAACACCCTTCCATGCATAGGCATGTGCGCATCCGCATCTGTTGATAGTGGTCACAGCATTTGGCCCGCCGCAGCAATAGTCGCAGGTATAGATTGATTCTATCTTATTGAATCGTGCTTCCTCAGCTGCTTCTAGCTTTACTGCTCTGCCAAAATTTCCCCATGTCTTTTGTGCTTTTATAGGGTCATCAAAGCTTATCCCCATCCCTAAGCCGGGCTCCTCAGCAAGATACCATGGCACACCGGTCGGCACTATTGCCCTGATGGCGTCCTGTGCTGCATCTCCCGTATCCTTCACGGCAGGAGCATCACTGATAGTCGGCCATTCGACAAGCTTAGTTGTCCTTCCATCTGGGTTGAGCTGTGGACCGACAATGACTCCCCCTTTCCCTGAAAAGAGGCTTATGCCTCCTGAAAAGCTTCCGAACGGGCTCCCGCCAATTCCTGAGAGCGATCTTGAAAGTGTCGAAAGCTGGTATTGGTTGAAGAGGATGAGGATTGCGACAATCCCGATAAAAACCATCCCTGATATGCTTATTCCTCCGTCATGAGGCGCCGGATGGGCATGGGCCTTTTTCCGCTCGTGTTCGATTGAATGGATTGCCTTTCCTGCCGTTTCGTTTTGTTCCTCTGCCATGGTTACCTCTCTGCATTTTTTTTCTTAAGAGCCTGCAGCGAAAAATCGCTGACTGCAATAATCTCCTTCTCAACTTTTGGTGGTTGTGAATCAGTAAGTAATATCCTGTCGCCATCCTTGGGAATATAGCCTTCTTTTAAAGTTTTTTGCCCATTGGTATAGAGCTCAAGCTTGTCCACATCCATCCCTATGCTGTCAAAAAAGAGCTGCAGTGGTACGTTGATTGCATGAACATGGAGGATTCTGCCCGTCATACTCTCCCGAGGCTCCTGCTCAACATGAAGGAATATGCTCTTGACAAAATAATTTGGAACATTAAGATTGACGGCCTTCCCTCCCTTCATAACAAGGATATCGGCATGTTGATGGGTCGAGCCAAGTACTCCGATAGAATCCTTTTTCATTGTGCATTCGATCATGCCTGAATCAACGCATTGGTCAAAGGTCATGCCGCAGCCATCGCACATCCCATCGTTGTCCTTATCCATCATGTTTTTGGCAAGAGCCTTATCGAAATCGGTAAATTTTGATCCCAAAGAGGGTTTTGCTTGTACTGAAGAATGGTCTATTACCCCAACTGGGCCTGGGCCTTTGACGAGAGAAGTGATACTGAATAGAAGAGATAAAACCCCCACTACTGCAACAAACAGGATGATTGCTTTGCCGATGCCTATTCCCATTGTTTACCCCGAAAAGATTTTATTTCAAGATAGCCTCAGTTAAGATGGCTGCAGTTTAAAGATGCTAAACCCCTACAACTCTTTGTAGTGCTTAAGTGATATATAAATGTTATGTTTTCCGCTAAAAAATAGGCTAATAATGCTAAACTACTGCGGGCTAAAGCCCGCAGGGTTCTTGCTCAAAACGCGCTCGGGATTAGTCGGAAATTCATCAACGGGCTAAAGCCCGCAGGGTTCTTTCTCTTTCCTATCCCGAGCCTAAACAAGAGCCCGTTCAAAAACAGAAATTATAAATAAGAGAGCATCCTCTCTATGCTTATGAAGACGGTCGTCATGAGTCAGGGGCTTGATGCTGCCCTGAGCCCCCTGGAAAAAAGCCTTTTAAGCCTGTTTGCTCCTGAAAAAGAGCGGAGAGCCAACGAGTTGTATCGCAAGATAAGTAAGAAAAAGAAAGTGGCATTGAGTTCCATTCCGGTCATACTTGATCGCCTCTACACCAAAGGAATTCTCGAGCGGAGAGCAGAGACGTGCAGGGGCGGTGCCCGCTATGTCTACAAATTGCAGCTTGACAAGAGCCATTTCGAGAAATCAATCGTTGAGAACACGGTCAATGCGTTGATACACAAATTCGGCCAGAGCGCACTGAGCTATTTCAATGAGCGCTTTACCAGGGGGAAATGAGATGATCCATGCGCTCTTTGCGGAGATTGCCAATAACGGGCTTTTGATAAGCGGCATCCTCGGATTTGCCGCTTTGTCTTTCATTGCGCTGTTCTTCCTCAATCGCACAAAAGAAAATGTGAGAAAAAAACTGCTCTGGATCTACCTTCATCTGGTGTTCCTGTTTGCCCCTCTGTTGTTTGTGGTATTCTATTGGACCTGTAAGACCATTCTGCTGAACTGTCTGCAGAAGGCATTGCTTTGGACAGTGCCAGCATCAGTCCCCATAACGTTCTTGGGCGGCTTCTTTGTAGTCCCCTATATCTACAGGAAGATGCATGCTGCTAAAGTGGTCAGGTCAAAGGAGATTGCCGCATTCATCAGGAAATATTCGAGCTTCCTTTCCCTTAAAAAAGCGCCCAAGGTGTATTATCTCGATACGGCAAAGCCCATCGCCCACACTTTTACAAACCTGATTCCCGGCATCTTTATCTCAGTTGGCATGTTTGAGTCCCTCAACAGGAAAGAGCTTGAGGCAGTGCTGCTCCATGAGCTTTACCACATCAGGTCCCGCTCCTCTTTCCTCAAGTTTTCGACGCTGTTTGTCAGGATGTTCTCGCCCATTGCAAGATTTTCTGTTACCTACAAAGAGCTCTCTGATGAGGAGCAAAATGCCGACCAGTTTGCAGTCAGGATGCAAAAGACAAAAAAATTTCTCAAGTCAGCAAAAAAGAAGCTGGAAGAGTTTAAGTGAATTCCTCAAAGGCGGTTGTTCTTTCTGTGGCGGGATTAATCCCAACCTCCGTAGGTATATAGTGGCGCAGCAAAATAATTGAGCAATAATTTTTGTCCGTAAACATATTTTTGCCAGTGAATAAACTGCTTCCGGCTTAACGGAGTGCCCCTTGGCCCAGCCTGTTTTCTTCCATATCCTCTGTCAGTGGTTTTGGGTTGGGAGTCAGCCTGTCAAAGAATTCTATAATCCAGTAATAGGCTGGGAAAAAAATGGCTGCCCCGATGAGGTGATTCCAGGAGAACGGGATTGCATTATAGAATATAGGGACAAACATCACAAAGACATAGGTCACTTCCCTTATTCTTGCGATATGCTTGATAAGGGGATTGCCCCGGATGCCTAACGCAACAATAGTGGCCCCATAGGCAAAGATAAGCCAAATAAGTGAAAAACGGAGCGAAATCGTCCCTAATCCTCTCAGCACTCCTCGCCCGATAAGGCTCACGGTTTGGCGCGCCATGTCAATGCTGCCCCAGAGGACTATGACTGAGTTGGTCAGTGCATTTCCCATTGAGGTCTCGATTTTCTCCTGAAAGAACTCAGCAAAGAACCAGGACACCCACACCGGCACCAGCAGCCAGAGCATGTCAGTGTTCTTGAACGGGATGATAAAGATAGTGAACAGCCAGTCCTTCAGCAGCATCCAGAAATAGCTCACAATGGTAACATACCACACCATAACTGCCTATTGGAAATTTTACTTAATAAACTTTCGTTTTTTTATGCGGCAGATGCGCCTCCATCGTATTTGTTCCGGGCCTCGCCCACCCCATTTGTGTATCACGCCTTCCCCCTGCTTTCTCCGAGAACGACACCGGAAGCGATAAGATGTGCAGCTCTCAAAGCCTCAGGGATATTGCTTCTTGTGCAGCATACATCCAGGACAGCCTTCGCCTTTTCAGGAGTGATGCCAGCAAGCTGCGCAAAGATTTTATTGATGCAAATGATCGGCCCTGCCCCATCGATAAGCTTGACCTTCTCCTGTTGCCCGATAGCTTCAAGCACTGACTTGATCTTGGAAACATCTGGAAACTTTCTCATGATTGCGATGGCAGGTATTCCCGTCGCAGCGTTGAGCCTTCTGATGTCAATAAGATTGAATCCCCCCATAGTTATCCCGTCCAGAAAGATGCACCTGATCTGAGGCTTAAATTTGTTTTTGTTGGCCAGCAGAATAAGCTTATGCGTACCATCTTCGCCATCGACAGTTATTGTTGTGCTCAAAATCCCGTCAAGAACCCTGCCGCCCCTGAACAAAGCCCCGACAACAAGAGCCTGCCCGCCCTTGAACTTGTCAAAATGCCCGTCATCGATTCCTAAAACTCTGATTTCCTTTTTGAACATTGCCTGAGAGCATAGGCATCGTATAAGATAAAGTTATCGCCCAAATACGCACAAATAACCCCAAATGAATTCCATGGGGGGCTTAGCCAGGAGGTTAATGAACCCGATACAGCCCTTCCGCAACCATCAGCACAGAAATAATCAAGAGCAGATTCTC
>JACPBU010000048.1 GCA_016180165.1 Candidatus Woesearchaeota archaeon
GTTTTGAAAACCATAAGAAACGAAGTTTCGTTGGTGCCAATAATGCGTGAGCATTATTAAGCATGGCAGAGCCGCTCCGAGGGGAGCTTAATACATACGTTGAGAGCGGGCAAGAGGAGTTTGTAGAACAGGAAAAGTCGATCAAATGCCCGTAAATAATAGGATGAGGGGGCAAGTTCAAGAGCATGACGGTTAGAGAGTGGCATCAAAAAAATCAAGCTACCACCAGCAAAAAATGTGAAGCTTTTTTGTATTGTTATAATTTTCAATTATCATTATTTTGTGATGAAGCCGCCAATGTCGAAAGCTTTTTAAACAACCCGCAGTTCCGATGATAGTCACATGAAACGAGTTGGCGGCGGAAAACGTAAGACAAGGCACTTGCAGCTGAAGAATTATAAGGAAAGGGGCAAGATGTCAGTTGGAAGGTATTTCCAGTCTTTTAAAGACGGCGAGAATGTCATGTTTGTTCTTGACTCTTCAAGTTTGGAGGGCATTTTCTACAGGAGATTTTATGGGAAATCCGGAGTAGTGAAAGGGATGAGGGGAAGATGCTATGAAGTTTCCTGCAAGGATGGTGGCAAACATAAGACGCTGATTGTCCACCCCCTTCACCTAAGGAGGTTATCATGAGCCAGCCGAAAATATTATCAGAAAAGCCGATGGACTTAGCATCCATGCGCCAGGAATTGGAGAAAATCCAAAAGAGGGATAAAGAGCTTGGCTTCCGTTCTAATAAGACATTTGAATATTTGAACCAGTTTGGAGCAAAGTCCCCAAAGCAGGATTTGATAAAGAAGCTCCAGGATCTCAACATCCCGAGGCTAAAAGATATTCATTTCATCAAGATAGCTGACTTTCTCCCGAAGACCGTTGAAGACCTTAAACTTGTCCTCCAGGGTTATCCTATAACGGTCAACAATGACAACCTCAAAAAGATAGTTGACTTTATTTCTTCTGAAGAGAAGTCAAAATAAGAAAAAACGATTCCCGTCGGTTTTCTTCCTAATTCTTATTTAACCCACTCCCGTCGCAGGTTATCATTCTCCGATGTATAGTAAATCACCGAAATTCTCGAAAATCCAAAAGGTGATTTACTATACTAGAAAATCTCGCAATATTTCGATAATTAACGAGATTTGCTAGTAGATACCGACCCTCATTCTACTAATTCTGCTGATTCAACTAATTCTGCTGATTCAACTAGTTCTGTTCATTCTATTCTTTCTTATCCCCCCTTTCTGAACTTTTCCTTTTGGCTTCATTTCTGCCTCCCCGTTTTTGATGCCATCAGCACAATCTTTATATATCACAGCCTTTCTATCTTGATTGGTGGGGTTTATGGAAGAAAAAAAAGAAGAATTAGCGGTAGTGCTCGATTTCTTGCCCAATGGCTATCCATTTGATTCGAGGCCAATGCACATCAAGACACCTATAGCTCAGGCTATTGGAAAAGAGCACTTCGCTTTGCTTGAGCTTGTGCCAAAAAAAGGGATTCACCTCACCCCTTCAGAAGAAGTCTATATCGGAGAGGGGAAAAGAGACAAGGTTCATCATATCAACGGCAAGCTTCCGATTGAAAAGCTCACCCAGACTGCTCTCTCGGAATTAGACTCTGTCATCAGGGGCATCATCCTCAAGAATGAAAAAAGGTTTATTGGATTCTTCAATACTGCCCAGTCTCTTGGCGTAAGGATGCATCAGCTTGAGCTCCTGCCAGGTTTGGGAAAGAAGCATATGTGGGAGATTCTTGAAGCCAGGGATGAAAAGCTCTTTGAAAGTTTCGACGACATGAAAAAGCGCGTCAAGCTTATGCCTGACCCTGAGCGCGTGATCTTGCGGCGGATCATGAAAGAACTCGAAGGTAAAGACAAGCACAGGATATTTGTTGAAGCCTTTTAGGATATTGCTGGCCCAACAGGAAACTCATTCTGGGAAAAAGCTTTGCAACAGTAAAGACAGAACCTAAATTTTGGGGCTGAGAGCAGGATTTAGGGCGGTAAATCTAGTCCTGAACCAGATAATCTGAGAACACGAACATTTTTATATCCGTCCAGATTCATCTCACCCATGGGATACATGGGATACATGGGCCGGGTGGGTCTGGGCCTGACCTTGGTTGGATTGCCAATAGTCTATGCCCTCAGTGGCTGTGGGGGGCAAAAGCCAGCTGGTGGCCCGGAAATAGTAGGCGCTTATAATCTTCAGCCTCCCGATGGCCGGAAAGTTGACACCTCTAAGAAATCACTTGCCTTGATTGTTGACACTTCAGGAAGCATGGGTGGCTCTATTGATGGAAAAACAAAGTTTGAAAGTGCAAAACACTCTCTCAATGTGCTGCTGGATAACCTCAATGCACACCAGGAAAAAAGCCATTTCCTTGAGGCTGGCTTATTCAGCTTTAGCGGAGACACCGTAATTAATAATGTCCCCATCCAGGCATTTAATTACGGCCTTCTTAGGGACCAGATAAAGAAGCTGGAGGCGAATGCAAATACTCCCTTGGGCTTGGCCCTTGCTTATGCAGAAACAAGTCTGGACAGGGAAGGAAAAGGCCTTGGCACTATCGTCCTCCTTACCGATGGCATGAATAATGTTGGTGAAGAGCCGGACGTTGTCGCTGAACAAATCAAACAGGCAAATGCCAAATATTCTGATTATCCAACAAGAGTTATCGTCATCCCCTTTGCCACGGACCCTAAGCCATTTAATAAATTGGAAAAGCAGGGAGTAAAAGTCATACCTGCAGAAGATGCCCAAGCCCTCATGGATGCCTTTAGGAAAGTTGAAGAGTTGATTATGGAAGCCCCCGAATAGATGGTCAAGCCCAGTTCTCTTTTGATGATTTCTCCGACGATGAAAGCTCCCCCCCTAAGGTGATGGGCTGGTTATCCGGGATGGATGAGCAGGATATCAAATGATGATAACACTCTTTTATTTGTTCAAAAATACCCCCTCGCTTGCGATGATTGGGTTC
>JACPBU010000049.1 GCA_016180165.1 Candidatus Woesearchaeota archaeon
TTTCCTTGCGCAATGCGACATGGTCGCCGATGAGTTCATCGAGAATTTCTTTGAAAAAGTGCAGAAGGATTTTGGCAAAGTTGACTTTATTGTCCACAGCGTTGCTTTTGCGAAGAAAATATTTTTAGAGGGTAAGTTCTACAACGTCGACAGGAAGGGCTATAACACGGCGCAGGAAGTCAGCGCATATTCTTTGACAGCTATCGTCAAGGCTGCGCTGAAATTTAATGTCCTGAATGAGCATGGCTCAATATTAACAATGACCTATCTTGGCTCTGAGAAAGCTGTCCAGAACTATAACATTATGGGGGTTGCCAAAGCTGCTTTGGAATCTTCAGTGAGATATCTGGCGATGGATCTAGGCGACAAGGGAATCAGGGTAAATGCGATTTCTGCCGGGCCT
Organism: Candidatus Woesearchaeota archaeon; assembly: GCA_016180165.1. GTDB lineage: Archaea > Nanobdellota > Nanobdellia > Woesearchaeales > JACPBV01 > JACPBV01. Next base: position 404 of record JACPBU010000049.1, read on the forward strand.
ATACCGACGCTGGCTGCTTCCGGGATAGCCGGGTTTGAGGAGATTTTAAAGCATGCTGCCAAAAAGGCCCCATTGAAGAGGAACATCTCTGCCGAGGACGTCGGTAATCTTGCGCTGTTTTTGTGCTCGGACTTGTCCAGGAATATTACCGGGCAGGTTGTTTATGTGGATGCGGGGTATTGTGTGAATGGGCTGTGAAATGCCCCAATCCATTTTTGATTAGAACTCATGTATCTGGAACTTTTCTTCCATCTTGTGGAACTTTTACACCAAAAGATTTATAAATAAATGGTACCTTTCTTCCAGATATGACATCAATCATGGTGCACAAATTGAGGGTGCAGGAGCATGTGCAGGCAATTGAGGAGGCTATTGCAGCGGGGATTGAGAAGAAGCCTGCTACGATAGGGCTTCATGTCTCTGCTTGCTCGGTATCACTGGTAGAATTATACCTCCATGCCTTAGGAAAAATAACCTCCGGCGCAATGATCAAGCACGAATGGTTTAAAAAGCCAAATCCCGGGCAGAAGATCATGCCTTTAGCAGAGCGCAAGCTTGGGGTTGAGTTCCCACGCAGGGCTGAGATTCTTGAGCAGCTCTATAGCATCGAGGAGCAGAGGAATAAGCTCATTTATGGAAATCCTTCAAAGCCAGTCATCGAGGCAGTAATCTCTTCACACCAGAAACTCTACACCATTATCAAAGAGGAGCTTGAGGCAAGGGGTGAAAAGCTTGATTAAAGAAAAACGGATGGCAATAGCGTATGCACAAAACTTCCTCAGCTTTGTTTTTCTGAATCCCCTTGCCGCAGGAAGAATCAGGGGGGTTTTTTTATTTGGCTCTGCTGCCAGAGGGGAGCTTGAAAAAGGAAGCGATATTGACCTTTTTTTTGACATAGCTGAAGGAGAGGACAAAGAGTTGGAAAGATCAGTAAAATCCACCCTCTCAAGATTCTATGGCTCCGGGGATCATGAAAAATGGAGGCTGCTTAAATTTTCTTTTCCCTTTAGTGTACAGATAGGAAACCTTGAAAAGTGGGAATTGGAAAAAAGCATCACTTCAGAAGGAATTTCCCTTTACTCAAGAAATCCGGCCAGCAGGGCACCGGAGAGGAAGGTTTTGTTTATCATAAAGCTTCCCCGACAAAAGAAGGGTTACCTTTCTTTAACGAGGCATCTATTCGGCAGGACGGAAAAAGAGTATGCCGGCAGGAGCTTCTTAGCCGGAATAAAAGGAGAAAGGCTCAGCTCAACAATTATCCTGGTGCCAAAAGAAAACCAAAATCCAATGGTAGGCTTCTTAAACAAAAGGAAAGTAGATTATACGCTTAAGGAAGTTGCGATGTTATGACCGGCACAAAGAAGGTTGGAGCCTATATCAGTTGACAGGCCCTGCAAGTGCCCTCCCTTGGCCTGCTGAACAGGAAACGCCACCTGGAATAGCCTCATATGCAAGGGTAATATCAGGACTTTCTCCGAATACCCGAATCAATGCAAGAGAGTATCCTACTGATTTATTAACCTTTTCCCATTCTCTTCCGTCATGAACATCTACCACTTCAATGTCTTTCCTGAGCTCGTAAGAAGGGTTGAGGCTGAATTTGGGCGCAGGGCAGAGAATCTTTTTCTGACTCGGGAAGAATCCAAGAGAACATTTCATTGGTCGGTGCCTGGACATGGAGGCAATTGCCTCATAGGCTTTAAGCCTGAAGCTGCCTTGGAGAATCTCCTCGTTATTGGGCTGGACGGCTTCTTCCATCACTTCACTTATCTTGTCGTGCAAAAGATGAAGGAGAAATATGGGGATCAATTAGCCTACCTCCATGTTGACCAGCATACAGACGCAAGTATAAACCATCATGAATATGCGAGGTTTGCATATTATATCCATGCAGCACTTGGTGTTCCCGTTTATCTGCTATTCGAGGGGAGCAAAGATATGAAAGAGTTTGGCATTGATTGTACTGGCACTTCGATGGTTAGGCTTATCCGGCAAGGGGAGGAAGACAAATTCTATCCAAGTGAAAAAGTCTTGTTTCGCAATGGGGGTAAAGGTTCGGCTCACACGCCAGCTGCCATTGTAAATGCCATCCGAGAGCCGCTTGTCTACCACAGCCTTGATGTGGATGTTTTCCCGATGTCAGAGTTTGCTACTTGGTGGCCATTGAGCCTTAAAAGGAAAGAAGGCGAGGCAAAGCTTCCTAAATGGGATTATCTTCCAGATCGAGAAACTGGTTTCACTATTGCCAGATATCGTGAACTTCTTCCCAGGCTTATTGGGGGGAAGGAGCTTGTTGGGGCAGACATCACTGGAATTAGTTTTAATGAAACTATCTGTAATGAATTTCTTGAGAAACTAAAACCTAACCCAGACCAGTCACCCGAAGAATTTGAAGCGTATAAGGCGTTCAGAAGAAAGGATAATAATAGATTGAACGACGTAATCCGGGACACCAATGAACGGGCAATGCTTAATGCATTAGGTATCATGCGTTTTTGGCAGCCGCACCTTGACAGGAATTATTTATCTCCTGCCCATAGTTGTTCTGCC
>JACPBU010000050.1 GCA_016180165.1 Candidatus Woesearchaeota archaeon
GGATTCTCCCTCCGTTGCGAAGCGACCGGAACGCTTTTTTCTCCCCTTCGGGAACCTCCGAAGCGAAGCTGAGCGAGGTACCAGAAAATTCCCGAAATTTTCTCAGTACACAGGACCATTATGCCCAACTTCTGGCGTTTCGAAGATGATAAACAAATACACATTTTTCGTTCTCGGCCCGCTCCAGGTGTTTATCCGATTCATCCGTTCCAGATGTTTAGTTTCCAGAATCGAGATTATTAAGCGCCCAGTTTTGTTCAAACAGCTTGGTTTTTAAACATAGGCGAGTTCTAAACCATGATGGTTGGCTATCCAGAACTTGAGAAAATTTTAGAAAAAAGTTCCAGGCTTAAAGAGAATTACGTGCTTTCCTGCTTGTCAGCCTCTGCCTCAGCAAATCAAGACTGTCCTTCAACAATAGACGAGGGCCCTTATTTTCTTGGTGATGAGAACACCCCCTCCCGCTCCAATGAAAAAAATCTCTTTTCTGTTTACAGACAAGCGATTTATGACGGGGATTATTGGCGTTCAGCCGATGCGGTTAAAGGAAAAGGCCTTACCAAGATTGGGAGGGTCGCATTGAAAAGCGGGATGTATGGGGGCAGCTTCACTGTTGAGGATGTTGTTCAATTATATCAAATGGCGTTTGTTGTTCTGGATGCGATGAAGGCATCGATGCCTACCGGTGATAGCCAAATAAAAAACAGGGAAGTGATGGTCGCTCATCAGGCAGTTGATGTCGGATACTTTGCTTTTTGGCTCTATCAGCGATGGCCTGAAGAGAAAGGATTCCAGAAAGAGGAGAAAGGTTTGTGGGCGTTTAAGGCTTACACCCACTTCAGCAAAGCAAGGAGGATTCTCAGCAAGAATTATCTTAAGGATACCCTATTTAAAAGGATTAATGACGGTGATCTTTATGCGGCACTTAAGGAAAGCGCAGTTGCATCGGAGTTGGAATCTGTGGCAAGATTGGCCATTGAGGTGGGGGAGATGATTGCTGCGGGCGGAACAAAAAAGAAAGTCAGGGAGCAAATAACCACGGGAAATGAAGAATTGAAGAAAAAGTTTGGGATTGCTGCTTGAAACGCTAATCTTGATTCCTCAATTTGGGTTCATTTCCGCAGCATGCAGGGGTTGGATTTTTTTCTGGGCGGCTTGGGTTGGGATATAAGTGATTCCCCTAAATCTTTAAAGTTCTGAATTCAAATTCCCCCCTCAGGTCAAACCTGCCGCAGCCAACAATCCTGCAGGACGCTTGCTTCCCGAGCATTGATTCCTCGCCATCAGCAATAATCTGCTTATACGCAAAATTCCTTCCCTTCAGTGTCCCATGCTTTCCCGTTTCCGTCATCAGCACTTTTCCTTTCCACCCTACCCATTTTTTATTGTTCTCAAGCGCCATCTTCGTGTGCAGCTTAACCATTTCGGTGGTCCTCTTCTTTCTCTCAGAACCTTCAATCTGCTTCATCCGCGCAGCAGGCGTTCCCTGCATCGGCCAGAATTTTGAGATGTTGATGACATCGGGCCTTGTTGTTTTGATGATAGTTATTGTCTTTTCAAAATCTTCTCTTGTCTCCGTCGGAAACCCGCAGATGACGTCAGTCGAGACAGTAATTTCCGGGATTTCCTCCTTAAATCGTTTTATTATCTTGGCATAATCCTCAGCCTTATAGCCCCTTTTCATATCCTCCAGAACTTTACTGCTCCCGCTTTGAAGGGGAACATGGAGGAACTTGTAAACCTTGTTATGTTTAAAAGACATTATCAGCTCATCGAGCATCGGAAGGATATATCTTGGGTTAGCCATCCCCACCCTTATCATAAAATCCCTGGGGATTGCGCAGATTCTCACAAGGAGCTTTGCCAGATTCATCGCTTCTTTCCCGGCAGTGCAGAAATCAAGGCCATAGACGCTGTTGTCCTGCGATGTAAGCCATATTTCCTTTGCACCTTCCCTGACAGCCCAGCTTATATGCCTTACTATCGCTTCAGGAGAATGGCTGAATGCATTTCCCCTTGCGTGCTTTGTCTTGCAGAACGTGCACGAAGACAGGCAGCCTTGAAGGATTGGGACAATCTCGATTAACGGGTTCAGGCGCGTTTTTGGCAGGTTAAGCCGCGGCTTGTTTTCTTTTTCCAGCAGGGTTATTTTATTCCCCTCCAATGCCTGAACGACAGCCTCCCCGATTCTGTCGATTTGATAAGTTCCGACGAGAGAATGGCCGTTAAGGTGCTCAAAGTTTTTGTTGGACTGCGGTATGCAGCCGGTGACGATTATTTTTTTATTTTTACCCTCAAGCTCTTTCATCTTTTTCCTGAAGAAGCTGAGCGTTGGGCCTTTGACAGTGCAGGAGTTGATAACGATAACATCCGCATTGTCTTCATTATCCGAGAACGAGAAGCCTTTCTCCTTCAGGATTCCCTGCATGATCTCAGAATCTGCCTGATTGGCAGAGCAGCCCTGGGTGATGAAGTGGACTGATTTCATAGAAAGGCAAAAACTGGCAATAAGTTTTAAATCTTGCTATAATAGAAATGACAAGGTCTTACAGAAATGACAAGGTCTTACACTCTCTAATTTATGAAACCCAAAGGGGGCCGTAAAAGCCAGGAAAATGTTTTCTCTACCACCTCTCCTTCCTAAACTGCTGTCTTCTTTACCCTTAAGATGCCAGCCGGCCGATGGTGAGCAAAGAGTAGATCCCGAAGGTGTTGAGAAAATAAGAAAGCATCATAAATGTGTTGAGCGATATCTTCCTGTAGGAAGCCAGCATAAAAACCCCAATCTCGTCAGGCAGGGGGGAAGCGATGACAAATGCAGCGACGATAGGGAGAAGGTATTCCTTCATGCCATAAGGGATTCTGTCAAGAGTTTTTCTGATAAACCCTTCCTTGCTCAACCGGATAACTTCATCAGCAAAAGAATGCCTGATGAGCTCAAAAAGGAT
>JACPBU010000136.1 GCA_016180165.1 Candidatus Woesearchaeota archaeon
TGCAGCAGGATGTTCAAATTACTAAAAGTATACTCACCGCTGAACCTGCCAAAGCCCAGCTCACCGACAGCTCGAAAAAAAGCCTGGTAGACCAGCAATACCGGATTATTGGCAACCACAGCGCTGTCAAGACCTGCGGCTGGACAAAAAACATGATACGCGGCAAAGGCGGCTGCTATAAATTAAAGTTCTACGGCATCATGAGCAGCCAATGCATGCAGATGACCACCTCAATAAGCTGCGCCAACAGATGCACGTTCTGCTGGAGAGATTATAAAGCTCCTGTATCGACAGAATGGAAATGGGCAGTTGATGAGCCCGATATGATTTATGAGGAAAGTGTCAAAGCACACCATAATCTGCTCGCAGGATTCGGCGGCAGCCCGACAAGAAACGATGTTGTCTTCAGAAGCTCGAAGGAGATCAGGCACGTTGCCCTTTCTCTTACTGGCGAGCCCATAATGTATCCGAAAATTAACGGGCTGATCGACAGGTTCAATAAAGAAGGCATCTCAACCTTTTTAGTCACAAGAGCCCAATACCCGGAAGCGATAAGAGACTTAAATCCAGTCACCCAATTATACATAAGCCTCGATGCCCCAAACCCTGAATTGTTCAAAGAAATCGACGTTCCGCTATTCAAGGACTATTGGGAGCGTTTTAATCAGGGCCTTGAATATCTTGCAGGAAAGAAACAGAGGACGACGGTGAGATTGACGCTTATCAAAGGAATGAATATGTCTCAGTTTGAGGAATATGCGAAGATGATAACAAAAGGCAGCCCGGATTTTATCGAGGCAAAAGCATATATGCATGTCGGCGCATCGCAGAAGCGGCTGTCCATCGAAAGCATGCCGATGCACGAAGAGGTTGTAGCGTTCACAAAAGAATTAGCTGCCCATCTTCCCAGCTACGAAATTGTATCCGAGCACATCCCCTCAAGGGTGGTCATGCTTGCCAAAAAGAAATTCAGGATCGGCGGGATTTGGCATACTTGGATTGATTTTCCGAAATACGCCGAGCTGGTGAATTCAGGAAAAGATTTTACATCGATGGATTACCTGAAAAAGACGCCCCCTTCCCTGGTCGGCCTGAGCGGCAGGAAGACACCGATGAACGGGATAAAGCAGGACAGGATGGGAATGAGCAGCGAGGAGCAGCTGGGGATGCTTGCCAGATTAAATGGCACTGATGGAAACGGGCAAAATAAAGGAAACGGCCTAACTCCCAACGGAAAGCATATCGCCGTCGATGAAAGGACAAAAGAGATGGAGTTTTGGTGACATCGGGAAATGCGCTCAATCTTCATCCAACCAACGCATTTCTCTATTCTATAATTTTTGATAAACATCCTTCCTATGCCCGACCTTTATCACAGTTATCCTTTGTTCCTTCGTAAGGATATGGATAATTGCCCGGTAGTCTCCAATGCGAAGTTTCCAAAGGGTAAATCCAGTCAGGCGCTCAAGGTAATGCAGGGGATTTTCGCGGATTGACCATACTTTTTTTAATATCTGCTCCCTATCTTGGCGAGAAAGCTTCTCGAGGTCTTTTTCCGCCTCTCTGGCAACATCAATAGAAAACACTGTCAGCCACCCAGCTTGATTCCCCACTTTTCGGCAAGTTCGCCAATAGGGGTAACTTTGCCCGATTTGGCATCATGAACGCCCCGGATAATCCCTTCGATGGCAAGCTGTGATAATTCGCCTTCTTCTATGCCGTCCATCAGCTTATTGAGAATCTCATCATAACTTTCCCTTTCGTGCTCTTTAAAGAACTTTAATCTGTCTAAAGTCCTGTCATGGATTTGAACGGTTGTAGGCATAAGTTATACAGCTGTTACAGCAAGTATATAAACCTTTTGATTGAAGGATTTGTTTATTGTTTATGGATTATAGAGTAAAGTTTATAACCAACTGCAGAACACCAAACGCATGATTTCCATCAACGAAATAATCGAATTTCACCTTCAAAGGAGGAGCCTCGTTCATTCCGATTGGGGAATTCGGGTTGTCACAGACTTTGATCCTCAAATGCCTAAAATCCATCCTGATATAAGTAAGGAAATGCTTGACTCATATCCCCTTTTTGGAATGCTCAGGGAATTAAGCGGCGAACAAACTGACACCCGAGCAAGGGATGAGAGCATGACCGTATTAAGGTATAGCACTCTGTTTGACGGCAATCTTCAGTATATAACAATTGACCATAATGGAAAGCTAATTCCTGTTGAAACACTTGATGAATTAAACCGGCAGCTAAGAGAAATTCACAAAAACAGGGAGACCGTAAATCCGCGTGGGCGTGGCGGAAATAAGAGGGCTGCTATCAAGATAAGCGAATTGGGGGGAAGAATCTATCTCGAAAATTATCAAGCTGGAGATTATCATGTCGGGACAACTATAGAAATTCCTGTTGGTGAGCATACTCTCTAAGAAAGTTAAAGAGTGCATTATTTAAAAGAGATAACTCTGAAATGGGAGGTAACCCTGTCAGGGAAGATAACACTGACGGGGGGAATGTCCACACTCCAGGCGGAAAGCATATTTCCGTCGATGAAAGGACAAAAGAGATGGAGTTTTGGGGTCAAGAGAAATAATGCAGAACTGCATCCCAATATCTTCTTATGGTATGTATTAAGCCTTAGGCGATAACTCTTAATCCCCAATAGGAATGTTTTTATATTAATGAACGTTTCCTGACTTATGAGAACTTCTGGCAGTTTAGAACAAGCAAGCAATGCGTCTTCTGAGGCAGACGAGCCCATCTCTCCTGAATCCAGATCTCACGTCAAACCCGGATTTTTGTGTGATTTATGCAATTTCGCCAATCCCTTAAGAGAAGAAGTCGAAAGGCACGTGCAGAGTAACCCAATTGAAGGTATCCCCATGGAAAGAGGCTCTGTCTGGGGATATGGAACTCCGAATTATGTGATA
>JACPBU010000137.1 GCA_016180165.1 Candidatus Woesearchaeota archaeon
TGAGCATATGCCTGAGGGCGAAAAGCTTGAGATTGAGGAAATCTTCAGAAAAAAAGGCTTTAAGGGAAAAGACCTTAAAAGGGCAGTCCAGATCATCACTTCCGACAAGAAGGCATGGATAGATACCATGATGGCTGACGAGCTTGGCCTTCTGGGAACGCCCAAAAAGCCGCTGAAAACTTCCGGCATGACTTATTTCGGGTTTCTGTCCATCGGGATCATCCCCCTGCTTGCCTATGTCTTCTTATCCGTCTTCCCGATCCTCCAAAAGAGCGTTTTTTCGATTACTATCGTGCTGACAGGGATTGCACTGGCAGTCATCGGCATCGTCAAGCGGCATATCACCAAAAAGAACGTATGGGTGTCGATGTTTGAAACCGTATTTATCGGCGGTGCAGCTGCGGTGATATCCTACTACATTGGGTTTCTGCTGCGTTGGGTGGTGACGCTGTAGGCAGGCAAAAGGAATTTTACTCCCGGCTTTTTTTCTTCAAGCTTTCATTATCAGACATCGTTAAAATGTATATAAGAGAATTACTATCGACAGAAACTATAATCTAAGAAAGAATCTTTTCCGGCTGCCTTCTCATTTTATTGATGAGGTTTTGCTGCCTTTGGCGGCTCAACTGCAGCGGTTTCCAGCGCTTTGCCTGCTCAGGACTGGGTGAAAGCTCTGAAGGAAGCGCGCTAAGGGAAAGGTTTGCACTTTTTGAGTCCTTTATTTCCTCTTCCATCCTCTTATAAGCCTGACCCTCTGCAGCTTTTGTGATATTGGTGCGAGCCGGAATCCAGTATAATACGCTGATTCCTTGAAATGATTTATCCAAAAAATACCTACGGGGACGCCCACTTCTGGCATGGATATTTTTCGTAAAGAAACTTTCAGGCATATAAAATGACACTACTTCATCAGATGCGCCGTCAAAAAAACCCCCTGCCCTAATTAACTGACGAAAAACATTATACTTGAAGGCAGGATCAAAAAAGGCAGTTATCTGCCTATAATCTAAATTTCGATCCCTCTCCCCCGACTGAACAAGTTTACCCCTTCGCTCTGTGAGGGGAAGGAAAAAGGTTTGTTCACTATTGCTCTTTTCTTCTGGAGGTGAAACAAATCTGCCGATAACCCCTTCTTTGGCAAGTTCCTGATCGGGGACCACAGCAAGGTAGCTTCTATCTTTTGGATTATAAGCAAAGACCAAAAAACCCTTCTCAGACACGTCCCTATAAGCAGTATCAATCAATCCGCGCAATTGTCGAACATCCTCAGGAATTTCCCTGTATGAATGCAAATTCTTGACTGAAACTTCAAGAACATTTTCTAATTTTCTTGTGCTCTCTACTCTTCGGTCAACAAACCCAGTCAAAAGGACAAAAGCAGGGATACCTACTTCACTGCCATTATGGCGCACCCTGTTATCATCAATATAAGGCCCATTACAGGAAATGCCAAGCCGTGAGAGAATATCTTTATCCATAACTATTTATTCTTCCCCAAGTATAAATAGATTGTTATTCTCAAGATTATAGTTTTGAGAATATAGGTTTTGAAAATACAGGTTTTGAGAATAAGGGTTGTGAGCCATTAGCTTCAATGACAAAGTTATACTGCCTCACCTCCCCTCAACCCCCCTCAGGATAAGATGCCATTCCCTCAATCTCCGAATTTGAGATGAGATGATTTCCGGCGCCAGAAAGAGTTTTTCATGCAGCGTTCCTCGCTTCCCGCTATTTTCAGGCGATTGGCTATATCCCTCATGGATTGATGGAGGCACGCCAAATCCCTGAATGTTCTCAGCCGGGCCACAATCAGCATCTTGCCCGGACAAAAATCTGTTCATCAGAATTTCCCGGTTTACAGCCTGTTTCGGGGGGAAGAAGATGCTGTAATCATCATTTTCATGGCTGTAATAAAAAACCAGATAACCCCTCGAATAAAGATTTCCAAGATTTACCTGGCGGATATCCTTCAATTGCTCAACATTCAATGGGAATTCCCTGTAAGTTCTTATTCCTTCAACAGAAGCCTCAAGGCCGCTCTCTGTTTTGATTGATTTGCTGCCATGCAAAACATTATAGCCTGTCACCAGGACAAAAACCGGAATGCCAAGGAGCTTCCCATCATCGTGAATCTCCCATCGGTGGAACTCATTGCTGTTGGCTGGAAAAATTCCGAGCCTTTTCAGCAGGGAGCAATTGAAAGAGCCTTCTGGAGGAATGTCCATATCAAGCGGGTTATTGGATGATTTAAAAGATTATATGTCAGGAGCCTTATGACTGGTTTTATTGAGCAAAAAATACTATGTGGAGATAAGCTCCACTTTTAGCCTTTCAATTGCAGTTTCCTGGCTTTTGATAATCTCCTCTTCCCGGAACCTTATCACCTTTATCTTATCCCACTCTGCCGGAATATCCTTAAAACTGTCTTTCCACAAATTCTTATGCCAATAACTGCCATCGCACTCAACCGCAATCTTCTTTTTTGGAAGATAGAAATCAAAAATTCTCACTGAGCCGTTGCTGAGCCCTATCCTGTATTCAGGAAAGAAGTCAATGTTTTCTTTTAATCCCAGCCCCTCAAGAAATGATTTCATGCGCTGCTCGATGGATGTCGACCTTCTTAGGAGGCATGCCGGCCTTCTCATAAAGCATCCCGCCTTCTCATAAAGCATCCCGCCTTCTCATAATGCATCCCAGCCCACTCATGAGGCATCTCCCCTTCTCATAATGCATCTCAGCCAACTCAAGAAGCAGGCTGGCTTTCTGGGTGAAAAGAGTGGGCTAAACGTCCCCATGCTTATCCTGAATAAGGGGAGGTTATAAGCCCTGCGGCTGGTGGTGGCAAGTGGCGAGTGGAAGAATTCCGGCATTAATCCGGATTGCCAAAGCAATCCAGCAGATCTTTGTTGGTGAATATCTTTACCCTTT
>JACPBU010000138.1 GCA_016180165.1 Candidatus Woesearchaeota archaeon
GCCCACTGGGCGTTTTCACCATTTCGATGTAGGGTGGGATCAGTAGATTTTTGCAGATATTTAACCGGCTCTTCCTAACGCAATGTTCACAAAGAAAATAAACAGATGCCTCAAGATTAATAGGGGGGGAGTTCCAGCTTCTTGCACAAATACCGGAATGAGGCACGGCATTCATCCCACAAATAAATTTACAGGTATTCTGCCTACGATTTTCTAAAATTCACAACCTCCCCCGGGCGGGATATTATTTAATAGCAAATCTCGTTAATTATCGAAATATTACGAGATTTTCTAGTTTAGTAAATCACCTTTTGGATTTTCGAGAATTTCGGTGATTTACTATAAGGTAATTATTAAATATAGCTAACGACACAAATATTTAGACAAAAGTATGTCGTTTGCTTATTACGAACGGACAACAATTGTATAATAATTATTGTCCGTAAGTATAGTTGGGAATTTTTGAGTCCATAAATAACGCGCATAATCAAGTTTATGCAAACCCATCATCGCAAGCAAGGGGTATTTATGAAAAAATAGTATTTGTTTAGCACCCTAAAGTCGAAATCCTTTCATCTACCGACGGCTAGCGCGTTGCGGGGGCCGCCCTCCGTCCGCAGACCGGAACGCTTTTTTCTCCCCTACGGGGACGCAGCGCTTGTGGTGCATCGTCTAGGATTTCGAAGGTGCTAAACAAATACAAAAAATAAAAAAAAATTTCGAAGAAGCCGGCCTGCTGTTACCGCAGGAAAAAGTTAGGATTACTGTCAAAATCAAAGAAGCTGTCTGCTGCTTCCTTCAGCTTTGCTGAGGTGCATTTCCCGAATGCCATCACCTCAACCCTGCATCCCAGCGCATGCTTGAGATGCCTCAGCAGGTCAACAAAATCGCCGTCGCCCGAGACAAGGATCAAAGTGTCGAGCTTTGGGGCAAGCTCAATCATGTCCATCGCGATGCCGATGTCCCAGTCGCCTTTCTTTGCCCCTCCCACAAACACCTGAAGGTCTTTTGCCTTCACCTCAAAGCCTATCTTTTCGAGCGCATCGAAGAAACCCTGTTCCTCGGGAATGTCTGCACGGATGACATAGGCTATCGCCCTGATGAGTGACCTTCCTGCAACTGCTTTCCTCAGGATGCTCGCAAAATTGACCTTTGCTTTGTAGAACTGCTTGGCAGAATAATACATATTCTGGACGTCGATGAAAACTCCTATTCTCTGGGCTTTGTTCATGGCCATAGTATAACTGCGCCTCAAAAGGCATGGATATTTTGCCAGGCTGAATCGGAAGCTAACCCGCCGGAAGCTGCCCTACCACAAAATCAGCAGCTGAGCAGCTTGATGCTTTCCAATGCTGCCTTAGCAGACCTTTCTAATAAAGCTTTTGCTTCCGGTGAGAGAGGCATCTCCATAATTTTTTCAATCCCATTCTTCCCTATAACGGCAGGGAGCCCGACAAACACCCCGTTCAGCCCGTATTCTCCCTCTGCATAAACCGAGCAGGGAAGGATTTCTTTTTTGTCCTTTGTTATTGCCTCGATCATTGCAACAGCGGAAGCCGCCGGGCTGTAATAGGCAGAGCCGGTCTTCAGATAGTTGACTATCTCCCCGCCTGCATTCTGCGTCCTTTTGATGAGCGCATCGATTTTCTCTCTGCTGAGGAGCTGGGTAATCGGCTTCCCGTTGACAGTCGTCAATTCAGGCAGCGGGACCATTGAATCTCCATGGGAGCCGAGCACCATCCCTTTCACTGTCTCAGGGCTGACCTTGAGCTCAGCTGCAATAAAAGCCCTAAGCCTTGCTGAATCAAGCACGCCGGCCATCCCCATCACGCGGCTTTTTGGAAATCCCGTTTCTTTCCATGCGGCATAGGCCATCACATCGAGAGGATTTGTTACGACGATGACGATGGACTGCGGAGCATGCTCCCTGATCTTTTGCGAGACGGATGAGACAATCTGCCGGTTCTTCTCAAGCAGGTCTTCCCGTGACATGCCGGGCATCCTTGCCAGGCCCGCAGTTATCACCACAACTGAAGAGTCCCTGATGCCGGAATAATCTGTCGTCCCCGTGATTCTTGTGTCAAAAGGGACAAGCGGAGCGCACGCCATCATATCAAGAGCTTTGCCAATCGCAGCTTCAGAAACATCGACCATCACTATCTCATCAGCGATTCTTTTTTGGGCTAGGATAAATGCTGAAGTTGCCCCGACATTCCCAGCGCCGATGATGCTTACTTTGATGCTCCCATCCCCCATGATAGGGGAAAGGATAATGCCCGATTTATTTAAAGGTATGGATTCGGTTGTTTCCGCCGGTTGTTTTTCAGGGATGTTGCTTTTCCGCTTCAGGACGATGGCACCCTTCTCTTTTCCCCAAATCGGCAATTTTGAAAATGTTTAATGATGAATTTTTATAGGAAATTTTATATAGGAACCGCATCTTAGGGGTAGTATGGCCTCAAGAGTCGCTGATGCAAGGAAGGCATTTGACAAAAAAGACATTGAATCTGCGAGGCAGGCCCACACCAAAGCCGCCATCAGGAAGCAGCTCCACGAGGAGCATGATGACGAGCATGGCCAGTATATCGGCGAATTTGTCTATGGGGCGATTGACGGGACAGTAACTACCTTTGCCGTTGTCTCTGGAGCTACTGGAGCTTCATTATCTCCGGGGATTGTCATCATCCTTGGCTTAGCAAATCTTCTTGCCGACGGGTTTTCCATGGCCTGCGGGAATTTCCTGAGCGAAAGGTCGCAGAGGGAATACATCGAGAAAGAAAGGGAGCGTGAAGCCTGGGAGATTGAGCATATGCCTGAGGGCGAAAAGCTTGAGATTGAGGAAATCTTCAGAAAAAAAGGCTTTAAGGGAAAAGACCTTAAAAGGGCAGTCCAGATCATC